>JBOGGK010000293.1:0-1754 GCA_050744045.1 Acidimicrobiales bacterium
CGCCAGGGCCCTGTCCGACGTCACCGCCATCGTCTTGCTCGTCGTTTATGCCGCCAGCATCCCCTTTTGGATCCGGGGCGGGCCTCGAGGCGCAACCGAGCGATCGAGCGCCACCACCGCGAAAGGCGTGGGCCTCGCTTCGCTGTCCCTCCCCCTTGTCTTGCTGGTGGCCGCCAGCGTGGCCACGGCGCTGGTCTCGGACTGGTTCGTTGCCGCCCTCACGCCGTCCACCCGGGCCCTTGGCATCTCCAAGGCGTTCACCGGCCTCATCGTGGTCGCCATAGCGTCCAACGCGGTGGAGCACGCCGTGGGCATCCAGTTCGCCTGGAAGGCGCGGCCGGACTTCGCCATCAGTACCATCCTGAACAGCGCGCTCCAGGTCGCCCTGCTGCTCACCCCGGTGCTGGTCCTCCTGAGCCCGGCACTGGGACAGGACAGGTTGACGCTGGTGTTCCCAACGCTGCTGGTCGCGGCCCTGGCCGTCGCCGTGGTGGTCATAACCTTCGTCGTCTACGACGGGGAGTACTCGTGGCTGGAAGGGGTAGCCCTCGTGGCCCTCTACGCCGTTATCGCCACCGCCTTCTGGTGGGGCTGAGGGCGGCCGGACCGGCACGCATCGTGACCGTGCCCCTTAGCCGCCCCTCAGCCGCCCGTTAGCCTGTCAGCTCATGCCTGAGCCGACGAGCCCGGGGGACCTTCCCGGCCCCGCCAACCCGGTCCCCGCCAACCCGATCACCGCCGGGCCGGCCCCCATCAGCCACGGCGACCCGTACCCGCTCGGGGCTACCTGGGACGGGTCAGGGACCAACTTCGCCGTCTTCTCCCAGAGCGCCGAGGCGGTCGAGCTGTGCCTGTTCGACGACGAGGGCAACGAGACCCGCTTCGAGCTGCCCGAGGTGGACGCTTTCGTCTGGCACGGCTACCTCGAACAGGTCGAGCCCGGCCAGACCTACGGCTACCGCGTCCGCGGCTGCTACGACCCGGCCAGAGGCCTGCGGGCCAACTATGCCAAGTTGTTGCTCGACCCCTACGCCAAGGCCATTTCCGGCTCGGTCCGCTGGGGGCCCTCGGTGTACGGCTACCCGCTCGCCAAGAACGACGACCGGCTGCGCGACGACACGGACTCGGCGGGCTCCATGCCCAAGTCGATCGTGGTCGCCACCGCCTTCGACTGGGCCGAGGACCGCCGGCCCCGCACCCCCTGGCACGACACGGTCATCTACGAGACCCACGTCCGGGGCCTCACCTGGCGCCACCCGGCCATCCCCCCCACCCTGCGCGGCACTTATGCAGGCGTCGCCCACCCGGAGATGATCGACTACTTCCAACGGCTCGGCATCACCGCGGTGGAGCTCATGCCCGTGCACCAGTTCGTCGACGACCACGAGCTCGTCGAGCGGGGCCTACGCAACTACTGGGGCTACAACTCGATCGGTTTCTTCGCCCCCCACAACGGCTACGCCTCGAGGCCAGGCCAAGGGGTGGTGAGCGAGCTCAAGGACATGGTCCGCAACTTGCACGCCGCCGGCATCGAGGTCATCCTCGACGTCGTCTACAACCACACCGCCGAGGGCAACCGGCTCGGCCCCACCCTCAGCCTCCGCGGCCTCGACAACCCGAGCTACTACCGGCTGAACCCGGACAACCCCCGCTTTTACTCGGACACGACCGGGACCGGGAACACGCTCAACGTGAGCAGCCCGCAAACCTTGCAGCTCATCATGGACTCGCTGCGTTATTGGGTCCTGGAGATG
>JBOGGK010000294.1:0-10824 GCA_050744045.1 Acidimicrobiales bacterium
CCTACCCTGTGCTCGCTCAGGCCGAGCTCGCCCACGAGGGCGGCGGCTAACTCGTCGGCCAGACGGTCCAGCTCGCCGTACGTGGTCACCACGTCGTCGACGATGACCGCGGGCCGGTCGGGAGCCTGGCTGGCAACCCTCCTGAGCCGGGCCGAGGTCGTGGCGCCGGAGCTGGAACGGTCGCCTTCAACCTCTGAGAGCACCTCAGCGACGGTAGCTGAAGCGGAGATGGGCGGGGGGCGAAAACCGCCTTCGGAGGTCTCAGCTCGCACCGGCCCAGCGGGGCTGCAGTGATGGTACCCAAGCCGGCGGCGGGCCGCCGCGTGCTGGTGATGGTGGCCGGGGTGGGCAGAGAGGCACTCCCTGGCTGCTCAGTGGTACTGAGCCGGGCCGAGCTCGACTGGGCCGCCGCCATCGCGTCCGACCCGGACCGGGCGCGCTTTGTCACCGGCCGGGCGCTGCTGCGCAAGATGCTGGGCGCGCAGCTCGGCATGGCTCCGGGCTCGGTACCTCTCCAACAGCAGGGGCGAGGTCCGGTACTGCTGGCCCTCCCCACCGATGTGCGCTACAGCGTCGCCCACGGGGGTGCCTACGTCGCCGTGGCACTGGCCCGCCGGCCGGTGGGCGTCGACGTCGAGCCCGTGCCCACGTCCGTGCCGGACGACGTCCTGGTCCGGCGGACCTGCACCCCGGCGGAGGCGAGAACCATCCTGGCTCGCCCAGCGGAAGAGCGCAGAGGTGCCTACATCGAACTGTGGGTGCGCAAGGAGGCGGTCATCAAGGCTTCGTCAACCAAGCTGGCACTGGCGGAAGTGGATGTGCACGGGTCGGGCTTAGTCACGGATGCGACCGGCCACCACTGGCGGGCATGGCCCATCCCCACGGACCGCTCCCACCGGGCGGTCGTGGTGTCCACAGCTCGGTGGGCGTTTGCCGAGCCGCTAAAGCCGAAGGTGTTGATCGCTCAGTGCGTTGGCACTGCATCGAACAGTGGTTTGGCGACGAAATCGGACCAGTACTCAGTGATGTCGCTTCACCACTGAACGTAGTGAAAAGGCGAAGAACCGGTGAAGGGCGGACGAAGGAACAAAGGTTATCTTTTGCCGTCCGAGGCTCAAAGAGTACAGTCTTGCGGTAGCTGAGGTTAGCGCAGAGCGGCTGGGACCAAGGGTAGGTGGCTGTGATGACCCAGAAGGAGGAAAGTCTGCTCCCTCGGTTCGCGCGCTGAGTACATGATTTCTCACGGAGAGTAGCTGCCAGTGGAATACCGAGACGACGGGGCCTTGGGGCAAGCCGAGCTGGATCTACGCGAAGGGCTCGCCCAGGCCAAGGTGGCGGTTCCTTCGGGCAACCGGGTGGCGCCTCGGCGCGCTGGCGGCTACAGCCTGGCCACAAACGAGGTCATAGACCTCGATGGCACAACCACAGTCCCACCATCCCTCGGTCAAGGTGCAGCGGGCATCGCGGGAGGCTCGGCTCTCCTCAGGCTTGCTCGCGCCGCCCGCCTCAGCGCATCGAAGCTCACGACGGCCGTTGACGCCCTGGCACTGCTCGTCCCTGTCTTTTTCTTGCAGCATTACTACGACCTTCTCACGGCCGTCGTTACGCTGGCTCTCGCCGCCTCGAGCGACCTTTACCGCCCGCGGCTCAAAGTCTCGCTCTTGGACGAGCTCCCACCAGTAATCGGGCGCCTCTTGGCCGCCACGGGCCTGGTCGCAACCGTCGGGACACTCTGGTCCCACGCCCCGCCGCGCCAGTTCCTGACCTACGCGGCCATTGCCGCCGCGTCCTTGTCGGCGGGGCGAGCGCTCACCACGTTCCTCGTGCGACTAGCCCGCCACCGGGGCATTGTGGCCCACCCCACGGTCATAGTCGGATCGGGGGACGTCACGGACTCCCTGGTCAGGTCCCTGGCCAGCTCGCGAGAGTACGGTCTCCAGCCCATCGGTTGGCTGGCCGACGAAGACGTGGCTCACCATCGCTCGCAGTTGCGCGCTCCCCGGCTCGGCAACGTTTCCGAGCTACCCGGGGTAGTGCGGTCGACCGGTGCCTCCGTGGTCATCGTCTCGCTGGGCGGGTTCGTCGAAAGCCGCCTGTTGGACCTGATCCGCGAAGGCTCGTCACTTGGCTGCCAGCTCTTCGTCGTGCCCCGGTTCCCCGGGTCGCAGTTCGCGCAGCCAGACCACATCGGCGCCGTCTGCTTGACCAGGCTCTCCATCCAACGCCACACCGGGATTCGACGAGCTCTGAAGCGGGCCTTCGACATCGCACTGGCCGCCATCGCCCTTCTCGTACTGCTCCCGGTCATAGCCACCTGTGCGCTCGCCGTCCGCATCGAGTGCGGCGGCTCCGTCCTTTACAAGCAACTGCGGCTAGGTGCCAACGGGCAGCCCTTCACGCTGCTGAAGTTCCGTTCGATGATCCCGCTCACCAGCAATGAGGGCGATACCACTTGGAGCATCGCTGGCGACCCCCGCGTCGGGCCGGTAGGACGCGTCCTGCGCAGGTTCGCCCTCGACGAGCTACCGCAGCTATGGAACATACTTCGCGGCGATATGACCTTCGTCGGCCCCCGTCCGGAACGCCCGTTCTTTGTCAGGCTGTTCACCGATACCGTCCCCGACTACAAGCACCGGTTGAGGGTGCCCCCTGGGCTGACCGGCTTGGCCCAGGTGAACGGCCTTCGGGGGGACACCTCGATCGAGGACAGGGCGCGGCACGACAACTACTACATCGAGGAGTGGTCGCTCTGGCTAGATTTCAAGGTGCTCCTTCGCACCGTCGGTGAAGTCCTCCGGGGGACGGGTCGCTGACCGGCACCGACGTCGCTAGCGGCGTGAGACAAGCACGGCTCTCCTAAGGTGCGCGTCGCGATAATGCACGAGCGCTTCACCGAGTACGGCGGCTCGGAGAAGGTCGTCGAAGAGCTCCACCGGATATGGCCCCAGGCCCAGATCCTGACGTCTGTGTGTGATTACGGGAGGCTGCCAGGCAGCCTCCCACCTTCGCTCATCAGGACGAGCCCTCTGCAATACCTCTACCGGGGCCGAGGCAGCCACGCCCGCTTCTTGCCAGCCATACCGCTGGCCATAAAATCCATGCGGGCGCCGGACGTCGACGTCGTGATCAGCAGCCATCACGCGTTCGCGAACCAGCTCCGGCTCGGGAAACGCCGTACCCGCTTTGTCTGCTACGTGCACTCCCCGGCGCGCTGGGTGTGGGACCCGACAATGGTACGAGGCGAGCCGGGGGGCCGGCTCGGCGAGGCCGCCCTCCGCACATTCGCTGCCGCCTATAGGCCCTGGGACCGAGCCGCAGCGCAACGCCCCGACCTGATCATCGCCAACTCCTCGGCCGTCCAGCAGCGGGTCAGGTCGTGGTGGTGTCGCCCGTCGGTCGTCGTCCACCCCCCCGTCGACACGGAGTTCTACCGGCCAGGCGACAATCGGGCGCCCCGAGACGACTTTTTCCTGTTCGCCGGCAGGCTGGTCCCTTATAAGCGGCCCGAAGTGGCCGTGGCGGCCGCCAATCGCACCGGTCTGAAACTGGTCGTCGCTGGTGAAGGGCGCCTGGCAACAGGGCTCGAACGATCAGCAGGCCCTACCGTCGAGATGCGCGGCCGCCTCAGCGACGCCGAGCTGCGAGGGTTGTACCAGAGGTGCCGGGCCCTGGTGCAACCGGGCATCGAGGATTTCGGCATCACGGCCGTCGAGGCCCAGGCCTGTGGGGCACCTGTCATCGCCAGAGCAGCCGGCGGCGCCCTGGACACGGTGATAGACGGGGTGACTGGCCACCTTTACGACACCAATGGAGCCGAGGGCCAGGTTTCCTCCCTGTCGAGGGCCATGGAAAGCTTCGCGTCAGAAACCTACCGCCAGCACGCCATTGTGGACCACGCTCAACAATTTGGCCGGGCGCGCTTCCGGGACAAGATCCAAGAGCTTGTAGAGGGCCGAGCCGAGTAGTGGACTGGGACGCCAAGAGGCTGAAAGCGGGCCGAACCCTGGGGCTAAGGCCGGCGCTCCAACGGCTCAGCTGCTTGTTGCCGGGAGCGTGGGGCGTTTGCGTCTCGCAACGTTGAGCACGGCGGCAAAGGCGTCGGCCCGCTCGGCCCAAGTTGGCGCAGGCCCAGGCTGAGACGGTCGCATTTGACCTAGCAGTTGCCTTACCCGGGGCGCGAACTCTGCCGGCGCTACTAGCTCTATCGGCGGCCCGAGGTCGCGGAGGCCGGCCACGGGGGTGCTGACTGCGGGCCGGCCGGCCGCCAGGCATTCATAGCCCTTAATGGGGTCGAGGCTTTCGGTGAAGGGGTTGACGCGATGCGGTACAACGACCACGTCAGCATGCTGGTAATAAGCAGGGATGTCCTTGTAGGGCCGGGGACCGAGCAAGGTGCAGCCGGCACTGCGGAGCCGGCGGGTGCTTTCGTGTGCCAAGCAGTTCGGGCCGACAAACACTAACTTGGCCGGGCTTATGGCGTGGGCCGTGGCCGTGCAGAGGTCAACGTCCAGGCGTATGTCGTGCTGGGTGCCGACGTACACCGCGACCGGGGAGGGCGGGAGGTCGGTGGGCCGAGGCCGCGGCTCGCTGAAGTGGCCCAGGTCAACCCCGCAGCCGACGACATGGACCCGACGTGCCCGGCCCCGGCTGGCAACCAATGATTCGGACACGACGACGACTTCGTCGGCCCTCTCGAGCAAGTTGGCCTCGCAAGCCTGGAGGCGTTTCAGGGCCCGCTTGTTGCCGCCAGCAAGGAGCCAGTCATCGGTGACGTCATAAACGACGGGCCAAGCGCACCTCTTGGCCAAGCCCGCATAAGTGACGTCGTTCACCCAGAGCAAGGGGTTGCGCAGGCCCAAGTTCGTAACGGCTCCCTCTACGGAGCGGGCCAAGCGCCGGTCCACCGAGCCCCGGGCCAGCAATCTCGGCAAGACCTTCCTCGGGCGAAGGGCCCAAAGCCGCCCGTCGACGCTCACCTGGCGCAGCCCCACGGGCCCAGGACGGCGCCGCTTGGCAAGTTCCAACGCGACGTCGACGGGCGGCTCCACGAAAAGGACTCGCAGGCCCGCGCTCGCATCCAGGAAGTGCTGCACGAAAAACTGGTTGCGACGCCAGACGTCGTCCCAAGCCTCCAGAGAACAGACCACAATGTCGCCGGCGTGGTCATGGACTGGGGTGACATCGGTCATCGGCGTACCCGGTCCGTACCGCTTGGGGAGTTGGCAGTTCAGGACTGGCACTTTCGAGGCTACTACAGGCGAGAAAGTCTCGACAATAGGTGGCTTTTGTTGTTAGAGTCCTGCCGTGGCCAAGATCGCGGTGATAGGAGCAGGTTACGTCGGGTTGACTTCGGCCGCCTGCCTGGCCCACCTGGGCCATGAAGTCACCTGCACCGACGTGGACGACCGGCGAGTCGCCCAGTTGGCGGCCGGGCAGGTACCGATCGTCGAGGAGGGCTTGCCCGAACTGGTGCGCGAGGGTCTGGCGTCAGGCGGGCTGTCGTTCACCGCCGACAACGCGGCAGCGGTGAAACCAGTCGCCTTCACGTTCCTGTGCGTGCCCACGCCCCAGAGCGCGGGCGGCCGCGCCGACATGTCGTTCATCGAGACTGCGGCCCGGGAGATCGGCCCCCACCTGCCTTTCGAGAGCATCGTGGTCAACAAGTCCACCGTCCCGGTGGGTTCGACCAAGGTCGTCGAGAGGACTCTGGGGCGTCCGGACGTGCCTGTCGTCTCCAACCCGGAGTTCTTGAGGGAGGGCTCTGCAGTCCACGACTTCTTGAACCCCGATCGGATCGTGATCGGGGCGGGCGACGAAGGCACGGCCATCAGGGTGGCCGGGTTGTTCCTGCGCACGTCGGCCCCCCTGGTCGTCACCGACCCGGCTACTGCCGAGACCATCAAGTACGCCTCGAACGCTTTCCTCGCCACCAAGGTGAGCTTCGTAAATGCGGTGGCAGCCCTGTGCGAAGCAGTGGGCGCCGATGTCCGCCAAGTCGTGCTCGGCATGGGCTCCGACCACCGGATCGGCTCGGACTTCTTGCGGCCGGGCCCAGGATGGGGGGGCTCGTGCTTCCCGAAGGACGCCGCCGCCCTCGTCCGCATCGCCGAAGACGCGGGCTACGACTTCAGCCTGCTCAAAGGGGTTATCGCCGTCAACGAAGAGCAGTACCAACGGGTGACGCAGAAGGCGGTACGGCTCGCGGGCGGCTCTCTCGAGGGTAAGACGGTGGCTTTGTGGGGCCTTACCTTCAAAGCCCGCACCGATGACACCCGTTCGTCGCCATCGCTACAGGTGGCCGCTCGCCTGAAAGATCTCGGAGCGGAGGTACAGGCCTACGACCCCACCGTGCACGCGCCGATCTACGGCCTCGACGTCCGGGAGGACCCGTACTCGGCGTGCGAAGGCGCCAGCGTCCTGGTGGTCGGGACCGAATGGGACGAGTTCCGCTGGCTCGACTTCGACAAGGTGGGGGCGCTCATGGCCAGCAAGGCGGTGGTGGACGCCCGCAACCTCTTGGAGCCGGCCACCCTGCGGCGGGCCGGTTTCGCCTATGAGGGCATCGGCCTAGTGTGAGGCACCTTGTTGTCACTGGAGGTGCGGGCTTCGTCGGATCTCACCTTTGCGACGCCCTTGTATCGGGAGGCGATACCGTAACCTGCATCGACGACTTTTCCAGCGGCAGGCGGGACAACGTCGCCTCACTGGAGGGCTCGGGCCGGTTCCGGTTGCTAGAGGGGGACGTAGCCGAAGTTTGCGCCAAGGTGGAGGGCGGCGTCGACGCCGTTGCCCACCTCGCCAGCCCCGCCTCGCCCGCTGACTACCTGGCAAACCCGATAAAGTGCCTGACGACAGGGAGCCGGGGTACCGAAGCCGCCTTGGGGCTGGCCCGCGAGCACAACGCCCGTTTCCTGCTCGCCTCCACCAGTGAGGTCTACGGCGACCCACTGGTGCACCCCCAGCATGAAAGCTACTGGGGCAACGTCAACCCCATCGGGCCTCGGAGCGTCTACGACGAGGCCAAACGCTTCTCCGAAGCGCTCTCGTCGGCCTACCGGCGGGCCCTTGGCACCGAAGTTGGAATTGTCAGGATATTCAACACCTACGGGCCCCGGCTCCGGCCCGGGGACGGCCGCGTCGTCTCCAACTTCATCGTCCAGGCGCTCGCGGGGCAGCCGCTCACGGTCTACGGCGACGGCACCCAGACGCGCAGCTTCTGCTACGTCGACGACCTCGTAGCCGGGCTGTTGTTGATGCTGAGCTCGGATACCGCCGGGCCGGTCAACCTCGGCAACCCTAGGGAGCTCACCGTCGCCGGGCTGGCGACGCTGGTCCTGCGGCTCACCGGCTCGTCATCGCCGCTCGCGCACAGGCCGGTGCCCGAGGACGACCCGACCCGCCGACGGCCCGATATAGCCAGGGCCAAGGAGCTGCTCGGCTGGGAGCCGGCGATAGCGGTGGAGGACGGCATGAAGAGGACCATCGACTGGTTCATCGGCCACCGAGAGCACCTCTGAGCGACGGGGGAGGGTACCGGCACGCCAACGGGCCGCCTTCGACCGCCTGTCCTCACTTCGCTTCATCGGTCTCAGCGTGCCGGTGTTCCCGGGCCCGGCGGAGCGCCCCGACCGCGGCCCGCCCGGCGCATTCCAGGTACTGGACGTTCTTCGCACCTCCCCGTGGGAACCGGCCCCGGCCCGGGGGCATGACCAGGCGTTCGAGCTGATCGAGTTGGCGGCTGACAACCACGTGAGGGGCGAACCAGCTCTCGTAGGCCGAGCGCGCCCGCGCGCCCATCTCTTCGGCGGCACCCTCCATGCGCCCGAGCACAGCCGGCAGTTCGGCCACCCGGGCCTCCGGCCAGCGGATGGAGAACTGCTGCCAGTCGGGGCCGGCCGGCGCCACCCAGTCGTCAGCGATGACCACCGGTACCCGGCCGGCGGAGAGGACCTCGTACAGCCGGATGGAGGAGGTGCCGTGGCCCCGGGGGCAGAGCACGAACTTGGAGCGGTAGATGACTTCGGCAAAGTTACGGCGCCTCTCCTCGAAGTTCGGCGAGGATGTGTCCCAAAACATGAACCCCTCGACCGGCTCCAGATGAGCTCGGCGGGATCCCAAATCAAGTATGGCGTCCCGGCACGGGTGGGTCCTGGTGCCGACAAAGCTGAACAGCAGGTCCGCCTGGTCGACAGGTGAGCCGCAGGGGGACCGTCCCTGCAGGGGGCCCGAGGTCCAATACGCACCGGGCACCTGCCAACGGGGCACGAAACCCCGCGAGGGCATGCTCACGTAGATGCCGGGGAGGCGGCACCATGGCATGTCCCGCTCGTCGTAAACCGCCAGCTTGCCGAGATAGCGTTTCGCTAGGTCAGTGCCCATGAAGCGCCGCAGCCGCCAATCCGAGCCGAGGAGGTGGCAGTCGGCAAAGAGCACGACATCGGCGGCTATGGGGTCATCGACCTCGCGATGTAGGTACGGAGAGCGCTGCTCCCGCAGCCGCCGGCTGAGCTCGGGCACGAAAGAATACCCACCAGTCACGCCTTCGGCACGGGCAAGGTAAATCTTCATGACAGCGGGCAGCAGGTGAGCGACAGCCGGCACCCGCGAAGACCACCCTCGAGAGTGCTTCTTGTCCCAAGACTTAGGCTAAATCGAGCTACGGCGGCTACAGTTGTGTGGTGACCCGGCTCACGGCGGCTCCCGGACGGCACCTGGTTGCGCGGCCGGTGACGTCTCGGTTGGCGTCCCGCCTCCGGGTACTGGCCAGCATCCGCGACCGGGGGCGGGCGTTGCAACCCGTGCTCGGAGGCCGCATGTGGCCCATAGCGATGCTGGGGGGCATTTCCATCCTCGCCGGGCTCGTCGAAGCCGGCATGCTGGACCTGCTGGCCAACATTGCGGCGGCCATGGTCCTGCATGGTCAACGGGCCCACGTCGAGTTGAGCCCTACCGGGTTGTACATGACGGTTGGCTTCGCCATCCTGGTCACTTTCGTGTTGAGCGCGGCGAGGCTCGTACTGCAACTGGTGATGGCGTGGATACCCACCCGGATAGCGACAAACGTCTTGGCCGAGGTGCGCAGGGAGCTCTTCGATGCCTTCACCCGCGCCTCGTGGGCCGTAAAGGCCCACGAGCGCGAGGGCCACTTCCAAGAGCTCATGACCAACCAAGTCAATCAGGCGATAAATGCAGTCATGAACTTGGCCGGGATGATCTCAGCGGGTGCCATGTTCATAGCACTGGTAGCGTCAGCCTTCTCACTCAGCGTGGTCGTCGCCTCGTTGGTGCTCGTGAGCGCTGCGGTCCTCTTTGCCGCCTTCCGGCCCCTCGACAAACTGGGCGGCATCGCGGCGCGTGACGCCTCCCAGGCTTCGATCGATCAGGCGGGTGGCATCAGCGAAGCGGTGAGGCTGGCCGAGGAGGCTCAGGTCTTCGGCGTGGTGGAGGCGCAACGGGGCCGGCTCAACACGCTCATAGAGGCAACGAGGCGGGCAACCTTCCGGGCCACCCTTACCGCGCGTATGGTGGGCAGCCTTTACCAAAGCGCTGTCTTCCTGCTCATCGTGGGCGGCCTGGGGGGGTTGTACGTCTCGGGGACGGGCAACCTGGCCTCGCTCGGAGCGGTGGTGCTGATCCTGGTCCGAGCATCGAGTTACGGGCAGGCGCTCCAAACCGGTAACCACCTGCTGGTACAGGTCCTGCCTTGGGTAGACCGCCTCTATGGGGCGATCAATAGGTACAAGGCTTCTGCCCCGGTGGGGACCGGCGCACCGTTCCCCGAGCTCAGGAACCTGGCGTTTGACCGCGTAAGCTTCTCGTACCGGCCAGGACAGGCGGTGCTCCACGACGTATCCTTCGAACTAGAGGCCGGCCAGACCATCGGCATCATAGGGCCGACGGGAGCAGGCAAATCAACAATCTCCCACCTACTCCTACGCTTGCGCGAGCCCGACACCGGAGCTTATGCGATCAACGGTCTGCCTGTGGGCAGGATTTCACTGCCAGACTGGAGACGTAGGGTCGCCTATGTCTCACAAGAGCCACGCCTGTTCGACGGGACGGTGGCAAACAACATCCGCTTCTTCCGCGACATCGATGACGTTGCCGTCGAGGCGGCTGCCCGGTTGGCCCACGTCCACCAGGACATATCAGCGATGCCTGCCGGCTATGGCACTGTCATCGGCCAAACGGCAGATGCCGTTTCTGGTGGCCAACGCCAACGCCTCTGTCTCGCCCGGGCCCTGGCGGGGCAACCCCAGATCCTCCTCTTGGACGAACCGACAAGCCAACTGGACCTGGCATCGGAAGCGGCTGTCGAGGCCTCACTGGAGCGGCTCCACGGCTCATTGACGATCTTCATCATCGCCCATCGGCTGTCCATACTTCGTGTCTGCGACCGGGTCCTCGTCTTGGAGCACGGGAGGGTGAGCGCCTTCGGGACCCTCGAGGAGCTCGCTCGCTCCGATGCCTTCTATCAACGGGTTAGCGCCTTAGCGGCACGCTAAACGGCTTTGACAGGGCCTCGCGTCGGCATCGTAGTAGCGACCTTCCGGGGCGAACGCACGCTCCCGGCGACCCTCGCCAGCATACGGGCACAGACATTCCCCGACTGGGCCTGCTGTATCGTCGACGACGGGTCGGACGACTCAACCAGGCACGTCGCCTGCGCACTGACCGCCGGCGACCCTCGTTTTACAACCCTGGCGCAGGACCGCTCCGGGACCTCCGCCGCCCGCAACCGCGGCCTCGGCGCGCTACCACCGACCGTCGAGTACGTCACCTTCCTCGACCAGGACGACCTATGGGAACCCGACGCCATTGCTC
>JBOGGK010000295.1:0-5697 GCA_050744045.1 Acidimicrobiales bacterium
GTGGGCGGAGTACGCCAAGGATCCCCGCATGAAACGCAACATGGGCATCGGCCGGCGGCTCATGCCCCTGGTGGACAACGACCGCCGGGTAGCCGAACTGCTGCATGCCCTCCTTTTCTCGTTTCCCGGCTCGCCGATCCTCTACTACGGCGACGAGATCTCCATGGGCGACAACATCTACCTCGGTGACCGCGACGGGGTCCGCACGCCCATGCAGTGGGCGCCGGACCGCAACGGGGGCTTTTCCCGGGCCGACTTCGCCCAGCTGTACCTGCCCCCCTTGATGGACCCGGTCTACGGCTACCAGGCCGTCAACGTGGAGGCGCAGATGCGCGACTCGAGCTCGCAGCTGCACTGGATGCGCCGCATGATCGAGGTCCGCCGCCAGCACCCCGTGTTCGGCACCGGCACGGTCGAAGCCGTCTCGACCGACAACCCCTCGGTCCTCGCCTACGTGAGGGCCCCGGCCGGCGCGACGAGCCCGACAGGTCCCGATCAGGCGCCAGACGACGTCGTGTTGTGCGTCGCCAACCTTTCCCGTTTCGCCCAGCCGGGCCAGCTGCCGTTGCACCGCTGGGAGGGTATGACCCCGATAGAGCTGATCGGTCGCGTCCCGTTCCCGGCCATCGGCGAACGGCCGTACTTCATAACGCTGCCGCCGTACGGTTTCTTCTGGTTCGGACTGGTCGGCGACCCCGGCGCTGGAGGTTGATATGGGTGAACACGCCTTGGTCCCAGAGGATCTCCCGGAGCCCTTGCTATCCGTTATAGGGCCTTACCTGTCCCGGCAACGCTGGTACGCGGGCGAAGGGGTACCTCGGTCGCTGTCGGTCGTGTCCTCGGCCTGCATCGCCCGCCGGGGAGGCCCCGACGGGCGGCTCTTGTGGGCCATCGTGGAGGCAGACGGCTCCGACTACCAGCTCGTGATCGCCGAGCGCCCTGACGTCGAGGGGGCGGACCGGGTGAGAGGGCACGAGGAGGCGCTGATCGCCACCGGGGAAGGGCACCTCTACCACGACGCCACCGTCGACTCGGAGATGGCGGTGCTCCTGCTGGCGGCGGCGAGCGGCGGGGCCGAGCACGCCGAGCGGGCCCGCCCCCTGGCCGCCGAGCAGTCCAACACCTCGATCGTCTACGACGACCGGCTGATCCTGAAGCTCTTCCGCCGGCTGGCAGTGGGGGCGAACCCCGACGTGGAGGTCACCTACGCCCTCGCGGCCACCGGCTTTTCCCACATCGCCACCCCGCTGGTGCGCTGGCGGCACGACGGGCGCGACCTGGCTTTCGGCCAGGAGTACCTGGCCGGGGGGACCGACGGCTGGGCGCTGGCCCTCACCTCCCTGCGGGACTTCTACGGAGCCGGCTCCAGCGAGGCGCCTTCGCAGCCGGCCATGTCGGGAGGCGACTTCGCCGCCGAAGCTGCCCGCCTCGGGCAGATGACCGCCGAGATGCACCTGGCGATGGCAGGTGCCTACGCGACCTGGAGCGACTTGGCGGGCAGCTGGGAGGATCTCGTCGAGTCCCTGGAGGCCCAGGTGGCCGAGGTCCAACCAGACCTGGCCGAGCCGGGCCGCGCCCTGGTCGAACGCCTCCAGGCGGTCGCCGACCCCGGCCCCTCGGTTAGGGTGCACGGCGACTACCACTTGGGCCAGGTGATGCGCACCGACAGCGGCTGGTACGTGCTCGACTTCGAAGGAGAGCCGAGCCGGCCTCTGGACCAGCGCCTGCAGCCCACTTCGGTCATGAAAGACGTGGCCGGGATGCTGAGGTCGCTCGGCTACGCGTCCCGTTTCGCCATGGGCGAACGGGCGGAGGGGGACGCCAACGTCCTCGGGCCGCTGGCCGAGGCGTGGCGGGAGCGCAACGGTGCTGCCTTCCTCCACGGCTACTACGGGTGCAAGGGGGTCGAGGCGCTCCTGCCCCCCGCCGACGAGGACCGCGAAGCGGTCAGGGTGGCCTTCGAGCTCGAAAAAGCGCTCTACGAAGTGCGCTACGACGAGACCTTCAGGCCCAAGTGGGCGGCTATCCCGCGCGCCGCGCTCCAGCGGCTGCTGACTAGGCCCGTCGAGGTGCTGCTCGCCCCGCCCGCGGGCACCGAGCCTCCTGCCGAGGAGGGCGGGGACGACGGTGCCTAGAGGGGCGGGCCGGGAGGGGGACTCCAGGGCGGAGCCGGGTAAGACCCCTACCATGACCACCACCGACCTTCGAGGGCAGGGACCGAGCAAGAAGGGCGGGGCCGGGGAGGTAGAACGCTTGGTGCAGGGCCGCCACTACGACCCTCACTCCTTGCTCGGCCGCCACGGCGGGACCGTGAAGGCGCTCCGCCCTGAGGCGACCGAGATGTACCTGCTGGTGACCGGCCCCGGCCCCGACCGCCCGGTGCTGGAGCGCTACATGATGAGCAAGGCCCACCCGGCCGGGCTGTGGGAGGCGCCGCTCGACCCGTCCGCCGCCGGCTACCGCCTGGAAGCGGTCTACGGGGGGCCGGGGTCCCCGAGCTTCGTCTTCGACGACCCTTACCGGCACTGGCCGACGCTCGGGGACCTGGATCTCCACTTGTTCAACGAGGGCCGCCACCGCCGGCTCTGGGAGGTCTTGGGCGCCCACCCGCGCACCCACGAGGGGGTAGCCGGCACGGCCTTCGCGGTCTGGGCGCCCAATGCCAGATCGGTGAGGGTGGTGGGGGACTGGAACTTCTGGGACGGCCGGGTCCACCCCATGCGGGCGCTCGGCAGCTCGGGAGTGTGGGAGCTGTTCATCCCGGGCGCCGAGGCCGGCTCACGCTACAAGTACGAGATAGTCACCGCCGACGAGCACCTCACCTTGAAAGCCGACCCGTTCGCGTTCGCCACCGAAAAACCCCCCGGGACGGCCTCGGTCATTGCGGGGCCCCCCGGCCACAGTTGGTCCGACGGCTCCTGGGTGGCGAAGCGGCCGGACGGGAGCCCGCTCGACCAGGCAATGTCGGTCTACGAAGTCCACCTTGGATCGTGGCGCTGGGCCGACGACGGCCTGGGCGGCCAGCGACCGCTCACGTACCTGGAACTAGCCGAGCAACTGCCCCGCTACGTAGCGGAAATGGGCTTCACCCACGTGGAGCTCATGCCCGTGGCCGAGCACCCCTTCGGGGGGTCCTGGGGCTACCAGGTGAGCGCTTACTACGCGCCGAGCGCCCGCTTCGGGAGCCCCGACGACTTCCGCGCCCTAGTGGACGCGCTCCACCGCAGCGGCATCGGAGTGATCGTCGACTGGGTGCCGGCGCATTTCCCCCGCGACGAGTTCGCCCTCGCCCGCTTCGACGGGACCAGCCTCTACGAGCACACCGGGCCGATGGGCTCGCACCCCGACTGGGGGACCTTGGTGTTCAACCTGGGCCGCCACGAAGTGCGTAACTTCCTATTGGCCAACGCCCTTTTCTGGCTCGACCAGTATCATGTGGACGCCCTTCGCGTCGACGCGGTGGCCTCCATGCTCTACCTCGACTACTCGCGCCGCGCCGGGGAATGGTCCCCGAACGAGTTCGGCGGTAACGAGAACCTCCAGGCGGTGTCGTTCCTGAAGGAGCTCAATGAGACGGTGTTCGGCCTCTCCCCTGCCGCCACCACGATCGCCGAGGAGTCTACTTCGTGGCCCGGGGTCTCACGGCCCACCTACCTGGGCGGCCTCGGGTTCGGTTACAAGTGGAACATGGGCTGGATGCACGACACCCTGCAGTACTTCGGGGTCGACACGCTCTTTCGCCGCTACCACCAGAACGACCTCACCTTCGGCCTGCTCTACGCCTGGCACGAGAACTTCATATTGCCCCTCTCCCACGACGAAGTAGTGCACGGCAAACGCTCCTTGCTGGCCAAGATGCCCGGTGACCGCCGGGCACAGCTCGCCAACCTCCGCTCGCTGTACGCCTGGATGTGGGCCCACCCGGGCAAGAAGTTGCTTTTCATGGGCGGGGAAATGGCAACCGAACGCGAGTGGTCCCACGAACGCCAGCTCGACTGGTGGATCCTCGACACCTGGGCCGACCACGAGAAGCTACGCGAACTGGTGACCGAGCTCAACCATGTCTACCGGGCCGAGCCTGCGCTGTGGGAGCAGGACTTCACCCCCGCCGGCTTCCGCTGGATCGACGCCAGCGACGCCGACCACAACATCGCCTCGTTCTACCGTTCGCGCAAGCGGGGCGGTGCCGGCGGTAGCGGCGCCTCGGCGCCCGGCGGCGGAGGGGAGGCGTCGTGGCCCGCGGTACCGGTCTCGGACATGGTTGCCTGCATCGCCAACCTGTCGCCCGTGCCCCACGTCGGCTACCGCGTCGGCCTGCCTCGCGGCGGCCGTTGGTTGGAGCTGGTCAACACCGACGCCAAGGAGTGGGGCGGCAGCGGCCTCGGCAACATGGGCGAAGTGCTCGCCACCGACGTCGGCTGGCACGGCTTACCCTACTCGGCGGAGATGGTGCTGCCTCCCCTGAGCGTGCTTTGGCTGGCACCGACCAACTGAAAGGCGAGCCAGCGCGAGCTGAAAGGGTAGGGTTCCCCAGCCGCCCCGGGCCTGAGTGACCCCTTCAGGGGCGCCGTTCCCCTAGCCTCTTAGGTCGTGAGCGGTAGAGCGCGCCGAGCCGGGACGGCCCCGGCCACCCCTCGAGGCCCCGGCCGGGCATGGCGCTCTGGCCTTTCGGTGACGCTGGCACTGGTCGGGTTGCTGGTCGCCGGGGGTTGCTCGACATTGGGGGCGGGCGCCACCGGGCCCACGCCTCCGCACCAGTCCAGTTCGACCGTGCCTACCACCCGCCCGCCGTCAACGACCACGACGACGAGCAGGGCGCAAGCGATCGCCCAGCTGCGCTCGCAGGTCACCGTTTCCCCTGCTGACGGGGCGGCCCGGCAAAGCGTGAACACCGTGGTCACGGTACGAGCGAACGGCGCCCACCTGGCCCAGGTCCAGGTCCGGGCCGTCTCGGGAGCGCTCGAGGCGGGCGCCACCGCGCTCGCCGGCCACCTGGACGCCGTCGGCCACGAGTGGCACTCCATCGCCTCGCTGCTGCCCGATGTCGTCTACTTGGTGCGCTACCAGGTGACGGGCACCGGCGGTCTGAGCACGACCGGCTCGGGTACCTTCGGGACTGCCCCCCCGGTGGAGACGGTCAGGGCGAGCGTCTTCCCGACGCCCGGGATCACGGTCGGGATAGGGCAGCCGATCGTGCTCACTTTCTCCCACCCGGTCGACACCTACGCCGCCCAGCAGGCGGTGCTCTCCCGGCTGCAACTGGCCATGAGCAAACCCGTCCCCGGTGGCTGGCACTGGTTCAGCTCGGTGGAACTGCACTTCCGCCCGGCCCGTTACTGGCCGGTGGGCGAGCAGGTCCGCCTGAGCGGGGACCTCGACGGTTGGGACCTGGGCGGGGGAAAGTGGGGCGAGGGCCAGATCTCCACCGCTTTCGTCGTCGGCCCGAGCCACATCTCGACCGTCGACCTGGCCGCTCACGAGATGACCGTCACCAGCAACGGCCAGGTCGTCTACACCTGGCCGATCAGCGCCGGCGCTCCCCAATGGCCCACGATGGACGGCACCCACGTAGTGCTCGACCGCGACTCCGTCGTCCGCATGGACTCGGCGAGCGTCGGCATACCGGTCAACTCGCCGGCAGGCTACGACGAGCTGGTCTACTGGGACGTCCACATCTCCGACAGCGGCGAGTACGTC
>JBOGGK010000296.1:0-15054 GCA_050744045.1 Acidimicrobiales bacterium
ATGGTAAGGCGCTCCGACTGGTGGCCCGCCGCCCGATGTGGGACGGTGGTGTGCTCGTGCAACGGTCACCGTCCCTCGCCGCCCTCCACCCCCCCTTCGCCATGGCCCTGCACCCTGATGACCTCGCCGGCCTGGGGGCGGACGGTGCCAGCGAGGTGACGGCGAGCACCAGCCGGGGCAGCGTGGTCGTGGCACTGGTCGCCGACCCCAGGGTCGCCCCCGGTACCGCAGTCCTGCCGTTCAACCTGCCCGAGGGGAGCGCCGGGTCGCTCATCGAGGCATCTGCTCCCTGGAGCGAAGTAACGTTGCGGCCGCTGGAGGCACAGTGATGCTGCTCGCCGCCTACAACCCCAACAATTACGCGGGGGACCCAGTTTTCCATCACGGGATCACCGCGATCGTGTGGGCGATCGTGATCGTGAAGCTCCTCATCGTCTTCGCGTTCTTGATGGTGGCCGTGCTTTTCATGGTCATGTTCGAGCGCAAGGTCGTGGCTCGCCTGGGCAACCGGTGGGGGCCCAACCGCGCCGGGCCGAACGGGTGGCTCCAGTCGCTCGCCGACGGCATCAAACTGTTCTTCAAGGAGGCCCTCGTACCGGCCCAGGCGGACAAGGTCGTCTACCGGCTCGCCCCCGTCCTCGCCGTCGTGCCCGTCTTCGTGGCGTTCTCGATCGTGCCCATCGGGGGGACGGTCAACATCGGCGGCTATGTGACCCGCCTGCAACTGGCCGACCCCCCGTGGGGGATCCTGGTCATGCTCATGGCGTCGAGCGTGAGCGTGTACGGGGTCATGTTGGCGGGGTGGGCGTCGGTGTCCAAGTACCCTCTCATGGGCGCGGTGCGGGCAAGCGCCCAGATGGTCTCCTACGAGGCGGCCCTCGGCCTCACCGTGGCCACGGTCGTCTTGCTAAGCGGCTCGTTGCACACGAGCGCCATCGTGGCCGCCCAGGGCGGTTACATCTACCACTGGAACATCCTGCGCGGCTACGTGGCGCCTGCCGCCATCTTCTTCATCGCCATCACCGCGGAGATGACGCGCCCGCCCTTCGACCTGGTCGAGGCGGAGGAGGAGCTGGCCGGGGGCTACAACATGGAGTACTCGTCCATCGCCTTCGCCTTGTTCTACCTCGCCGAGTACATGGCCTTGGTGACCAACTCGGCCATCTTCACGACGCTCTTCCTCGGCGGGCCCGATGGCTGGACGGTCGACGGGGTGTCGATCGGGCCGTTCTGGTTCATCCTCAAGGTCCTCGTGGTGCTCTACGTATACGTCTGGATCCGGGCCACGCTGCCCCGCCTGCGCTACGACCAGCTGATGGACCTGGGCTGGAAGCAACTGATACCGGCGGCCCTGGCCCTGCTGCTGATCGTGGCCGGGGCACGGGTGGGCTGGCGCCTCGGGCTCTACGCCTTCGCCGGCGGCCTGCTCGCCTTCGTGCTGCTGAGCCGGGCCATCGAGGTCGGCCATCAGCGCCAGGAAGAAGGCGGGATGACCGCGGAGCTGGAGGCGCCGTGAGCATCCTGTGGGACAACCGGTTCGTCTCGTTCTTCAAGGGTTTCTTGGTCACCGGTAAGCAACCGGCCAAGCCCGTGGTCACCATCCAGTACCCGGAGGAGAAGCGGCCCAAGCCCGAGCGCTTCCACGGGCGCCATGTGCTCAGCCGCTACGAGGACGGGATGGAGAAGTGCATCGGGTGCGAGCTCTGCGCCGCCGTCTGCCCCGCCCGCTGCATCTACGTGCGGGGAGCCGACAACCCGCCCGACGCCCCCGTCTCCCCGGGCGAGCGCTACGGCTTCGTGTACGAGATCAACTTCTTGCGCTGCATCCACTGCGACATGTGCGTGGAAGCCTGCCCCACCGAAGCCATAACGGAGTCGAAGCTTTTCGAGTTCTCCTTCACCAACCGAGAAGACGCCATATACACCAAGACCGAACTGGTGGTGGAGGACTCGGGCCGGCCCAAGACGCTGCCCTGGGAGGACTGGAGGGCGGGCGACGACCGCAACACCTCGGCCTGGGTGCGGGCCACGTCCCCCTCGGGGCGGGCCGACATGGAAGGCGTGCCCTTGTGGTCGGGGGAGCTCGGTTACGGCGTGCGCCCTCCCCAACGCGGCCAGTCCGACCCCGCCGGCGCCGAGGAGGCCGCCGCTTTCGACATCTCTCTTCGCCAAGCGGCTGCGGCCGAGCTGAAAGGGGCGGGCGTGCGCAGTGTGCGGCCCGTGGCCCGGCCCGGGGAAAAGGCGACGCCCGTCCCCGGCGCAGGCCGAGATGGAGGCGGAGACGGCGGGGACGGAGGCGGGGACGGAGGCCGAGGATGAACCTCCTGGCCGCAGCCACAACCCAAGTGGCGACCACGCAATTGGGCATCGACTCCGCATGGGCGGTCTACGCCGCGGGCACGCTGTTCATCCTGGCGGGGGCGGCGGGCGTGGTGCTGCTGCGCAACCCCGTCCACTGCGCCCTGTCGCTGGCGCTCACCATCTTCGGCATCATGTTGATGTTCATCGACCAGGGGGCCGATTTCCTCGCCGCCGTGCAGTTAATCGTCTACGGGGGCGCCATCGTCATCCTGTTCCTGTTCGTGGTCATGCTCCTCGGGGTCGACCGCAAGGAGCCTCGCACCCAGCAGCGCTTGCGCCTGCTCACCCCGGCGGCGCTGCTCCTCACGGTGGTGGCTTTCGCCGAGCTGATGGTGCTGTCCCGGGTGCACCACTGGGCCACTGGGGGCAGGGCGAGCACCGAGGCCCTGAACGGCGCCGGGGAGAACGTCCAGAAGCTCGGCCAAAGCATTTTCACGAGCTACCTGTTGCCGTTCGAAATGACCTCCGCCTTGCTCGTCATCGCGGTGGTGGCCGCCGTGGTCCTCGTGCGGCGCAGCGCCGGCCCCGGGCCCGGCCCCCAGCGCAAAGCGGTACCGGCGGCGCGCCATCCGACCAGGACGCCCGGCACGCCGGCTTCCCTGGCCTCCGAGCCCCCTCCTGCGGGCCGGCCGGAGCCGGAGCCCGCCACCGCAGGGCCCGCCGTCGCAGAGCACCAAGGCCACGTCCCGGCCGCGGGGCAACTGGCCCCGCCGGCCGCCCCTCGCGGAGGAGCGGCGGGCTGATGAGCGTCCCCGGGCCCTACTACCTCGTGCTGGCGGCCATCTTGTTCAGCACCGGGGCCACCGGCCTGCTGGTGCGGCGCAACATCCTCGTCATGTACATGTGCATCGAGCTCATGCTCAACGCCGTCAACTTGACCTTCGTCACGTTCTCCCGCATGCTCAACGACCTCGGCGGCCAGGACGCCGTCTTCTTCGTGCTCGTAGTGGCGGCGGCCGAGGTCGTCGTCGGGCTCGGCATCATCGTTGCCATCTACCGCCGGCGCAGCGGCGCCACGGCCGACGACACGAGCTCCCTGAAAGGCTGAGGGCCCATGGTCAACGCCGCCTACGCCATCGTCGCGCTGCCCCTAGCCGGCTTCATCATAAACCTCGTCTTCGGCCGCCGCTTGGGCGAGCCCGTCGCCGGGTGGGTGGGCACCCTCGCCACCGGGGGGGCGTTCGTCGCCACCGTCGTCGTGTGGGTGGCCATGCTCGGCCGCCCGGCGCCTGAGCGGGTCTCCGACCTCGGCATCTTCACCTGGTTCCCCGTGGCCGGCCTCCACGCCAACATGGGCCTGCTCGTCGACCCGTTGTCGATGACGATGGCGCTGTTCGTCACCGGGGTCTCGGCGGTGATCCACCTCTACTCGATCGGCTACATGCACCGGGACCCCGGCTTCGACCGCTTCTTCGTATACCTCAACCTGTTCGTGTTCTCCATGGTGGTGCTGGTGCTGGGCGACAACTTCCTGTTCACCTTCCTGGGGTGGGAAGGTGTCGGTTATTGCTCGTACGCCCTGATCGGTTTCTGGTTCCAGCGGGACATCGCCGCCGTAGCCGCCAACAAAGCCTTCTTCACCAACCGGGCCGGCGACATCGGGTTCCTGATCGCCATGTTCTTGATGTTCGACCACTTCGGCTCGGTCAACTACAGCACGGTGCTCGGGACCCTCGTGCACGGCCACGCCACCGGGCTCATGGCGGCCAAGCCGGGGGCGATCGCGGGGAGCACCGCCACGGCCATCACCATGCTGCTGTTCCTCGGGGCAGTGGGCAAGTCGGCCCAGCTCCCGTTGTACATCTGGCTCCCCGACGCCATGGAGGGCCCGACGCCCATCTCTGCCCTCATCCACGCCGCCACCATGGTCACCGCCGGCGTCTACCTCATGGCCCGGGTGTCGCCCATGCTCCACTACGCCCCCGCCACCTCGTGGATGGTGGCGGCCGTCGGCACCGGGAGCGCCTTCTTGGCGGCGAGCATCGCCTGCACCCAGGACGACATAAAAAAGGCGCTTGCCTACTCGACGATCTCCCAGCTCGGGTACATGTTCATGGCCATCGGCGCCAGTGACTACACGGACGGCTTGTTCCACATGCTGACCCATGCCTTCTTCAAGGCGTTGCTGTTCCTGGGGGCAGGGGCGGTGATCCACGCGGTGGCGGACCGCCAGGACATGAAGTTGATGGGCGCCCTGCGCAGGTACATGCCGGTCACTGCGGTCACCTTCGGGGTGGCCTGGCTCTCCATCTCGGGGATCCCGCCATTTTCCGGCTTCTGGTCCAAAGACGACATCCTGGCCTCGGTGTTCCAGATGAACAAGGCCCTGTGGGCCATCGGCGTCCTCACCGCCGGCTTGACCGGCTATTACATGAGCCGCCAGTTCGCCCTGGTGTTCACTGGCCAGGCCCGCTGGGCAGAAGCCCGGCCCGCCCCCGAGGCGCGCCGGGCGGCGGAAGAGGGGAGCGGCGGGCCCCACAGTGCTACCGAGACCCCGGCGCCGGAGACTACTGCCGGCGGCGAGCTCGTTGGCGGGCACGAGGGGGCCGGCCCCGGGCTGCCCGCCCCTGCCCACGCGGGAGGGCGCCCGCGTGACGCCAGCTGGCTCATGACGGTCCCCCTGATCGTGCTCGCGGTGGCCGCCTTTTTCGGCGGGGGGATAAATTTCCCCGCCTGGCACTTCGATTTCCTGTCCCGGTTCCTGGCGCCTTTCTTCCCGACGGCCATCCCCGTGACCCTGGGGACAGGTACCAAGGTGTGGCTCTCCGGCCTGGCCACGGGGGTGGCCCTGATCGGCTTGGGCTTGGGCCTCACGACTTGGCGGACCGCCCGGCACCCCAAGCTCGAGCCCACTTTCTTCAGGCGGGCGTGGTACTTCGACGACACCGTGGCGGCCACGGTGTCGGGGCCGTTGCGAGTCGGTGCGGCTGCCCTCGCTTTTGTCATGGACAACGGCGTGGTTGACGGCATCGTCAACGGGACCGCCCGCTTCCTCGGCGCCTCCGGCCAGGTCGTGCGCAAGGTCCAGAACGGCTACCTGCGCAGTTACGCCTTCGGCATCGGCGTAGGGGTCATCGCCCTGCTCGCCTACCTCACCTTCCGGGTCGGGGGCTGAACCGTGGGCTTCCCCGTCCTCGACGTCATCGTCTTCCTGCCCCTGGGCGCCTCCCTGGCCGTGGCCGTGTTACCGGACACCTCGGTGCGCACGGTGGCCCGGCCCTTAGCCCTGGCGGTAGGGGCGGCCGAGCTCGGCATCGTCTTGTGGATGGTGGCCGCGTTCAAGACCGGCAACGCCCACGCCGGTTTCCAGTTCGTCAGCCGGCAGTCCTGGATCAGCCCGATCGGCATCTCCTGGTTCGTGGGCGTCGACGGTATATCGGTGTTCCTGGTGGCCATGACCGCGCTCCTTTTCCCTATAGCCATGGCCAGCCCTCCGATAGAACGCTCGCCCCGGGCTTACCTCGGCTGGATGCTGTTGCTCGAATCGTCGTGCATGACGACGTTCCTGTCCCTGGACGCCTTCTTGTTCTTCGTGGCCTTCGACGTCACGCTGGTGCCGAGCTATTTCCTCATCGTGAACGGCACCGGGGCGCGCCGCGCCTACGCGGCCACCAAGTTCTTCCTCTACACCTTCACCGGCTCCGCCTTTTTGTTCGTGGGCATCGTGTCTGCCTTCCTGCTCGCCGCCGGCCACGAGCCCGCCGGGACCACCATGTCGTTCAGCATCATCGACATCGCCCGGGGCACCGCCCACCTGCCCGCCGCCGACCAGGTGCTGCTGCTGGCCGCCTTCGGCGTGGCGTTCGCGGTGAAAATGCCGCTGGTCCCGTTCCACACCTGGATGCCCGACGCCTACACCGAGGCGCCCACGGGCGCCTCCATGGTCCTGGCCGGGACACTGTTCAAGCTGGGCACCTACGGGATATTGCGTTGGGGCATCTTCCTGTTCCCGGTCGGTGCCGTCGACCTGGCCCCGGTGGCTCTCACCCTGGCGGCGATAGGCATAATTTGGGGGTCGGTGGTGGCCGCCATGCAGCGGGACTTGAAGCGCCTGGTGGCTTACGGGACGGTGGCGGGCATCGGCTTCATGGTCCTCGGCCTTTTCGGGTTCACCACCCAAGGCATAACCGGCGGGATCGTGGAGATGGTCAACCACGGCCTGTCGGTGGGGGCGCTGTTCCTCCTAGTCGGCATGGTGTGGCAGCGCCGGCAGACGCACAACATCTCGCAACTAGGCGGCCTGCAGGCGGCCGTCCCCGTGCTCGGCTGGGTCTTCGTCGCCGTCATCCTGAGCGACGTCGGGCTCCCCGGGCTCAACGGGTTCGTCGGCGAGTTCCTGGTGCTCGTGGGCACGTTCCTCACCCATCGCTGGTGGGCGGTGGTCGGCACCGCGGGGGCCCTGCTCGGGGCGGTCTACCTCCTCTGGGCCTACCAGCGTGTCTTCCACGGCCCCGCCCAGGCGGTGAACGCCGGCCTGAGGGACATGACCTGGGCCGAGCGGCTGGCCATCGCTCCTTTGCTCGGTGGCATCATCTTCATCGGGGTCTACCCTCAACCCGTGCTCACCCGCATCCAGCCTTCGGTCAACCACCTTGTGTCCCACATGGAATATGCAGATCCGAGCCTGAAAATACCCTCGCAGGGCGTCGGCCACGGCAAGTACGCCGTGCCCCCTGACCAGGTGGTGGACATGCCCACGACCAGGGCGGCAACGCCGGCGGCCAAGTCCGGAGGAAAGCCGTGAACAGTACCGCCCACCTGCTGGCCACCGGGTGCTCGATAAACCAGGTCACCGGCCAGATAACCGGCCTGTGCACAACCAAAGGCTCGGTTTACATAAACATCAACTACCCCGCCATCACGCCGTTTTTCATCTTGGGCGGGGGCGTCCTCGTCGCGTTGGTCCTGGCCGCGGTGCTGCCCAAGCGCCAGTACCCAGGCCTGTGGCCGGGGCTGACCGCGCTCGCCGGCCTCGGCACCGTGATCGACGGCCTGGTCCAGTGGGCCGACCTGAACGGGTCCTCCATCACCCCGGTGACCGTGGGGGACCAGATCTTCTACGACCACATGAGCGCCTTTTTTACCATCCTGTTCGGCAGCATCACCGTGGTGGCGGCCGTCATGTCCGACAGCTACTTGAAGCGGGAGGGCCTCGACGGCCCCGAGCCCTACGTGCTCATGATGGCCTGCTCGACCGGGGCGGTGCTGATGGCCGACGCGGCCGGGCTCATAAGCCTGTTCCTCGGCCTCGAGATCCTCTCGATCGCGCTCTACACCATGACCGCCTACCACCGGCGCCGGACCGCTTCGGGAGAAGCGGGCCTCAAGTACTTCATACTGGGGTCGTTTTCTTCGGCGGTGTTCATCTACGGGGTAGCCCTCATATACGGGGCTACCGGGTCGACGCAGTACCTGGGGATGGTGGAGTTCCTCATAGCCAACTCCCTGGTCCACAATGGGGTCCTGCTGGCCGGCATGGGCTTTGTCATCGTGGGCCTCGGGTTCAAGGTGGCGGGAGTCCCGTTCCATTTCTGGGCGCCCGACGTCTACCAGGGGGCACCGACCCCGTTCACCGGCTATATGGCGGCGATAGCCAAGGCGGCCGGTTTTGCCGCCCTCATAAGGGTGCTGATGCTCGGCCTGCAGACCGAGACCTCGGCGTGGCGGCCCATCATCTGGGTGCTCGCCACCCTCTCGGTGCTGTTCGGGTCGGTCTGGGCGCTCGCCCAGGTAGACCTGAAGCGCATGCTCGCATACTCGTCGGTGAGCCAGGCCGGTTACGTCTTCATCGGGCTCCAGGCGGGGACCGCCACCGGCGTGAGGGCGGTCTGCTTCTACGTGTTCACCTACGCCTTCATGGTCATGGGGACCTTCGCCGTCGTCAGCGTCGTCCAAGGGCGGGGCGAGGCCCGCAACGACCTGAGCGCGGTGAGGGGATTGTCGTCGCGCAGCCCCTGGCTGGCCTTCTCCATGCTGGTGCTCCTGCTGGGCCAGGCCGGCATCCCCCTCACCAGCGGTTTCCTCGGTAAATGGGTAGTTATCTCGGCGGTCATAGGCCAGGGCCAGTACGCCCTCGGCCTCATAGGGATGCTCGGCGCTGCCATCGCCGCCTTCTTCTACCTGCGAGTGGCCCTGGTCATGTACATGGGGACCGAGGCGGTGCCCGCGCCCAGCCTCGCCCCGGCGGCCATGGGGGCAGCAGCCGGGCCGGCGCCGGCGTACGCCTCGGACCTGCCGAGCCTGGCCACGGCGGGCCTCACTCAGGCCGACACTGTCCTGACCCTGCGGGCCGCCCCCTCGGGCCGGCTCAAGGTGCCCCCCTCGATGGCCGCGGTGGTGGTCTTCTGCGTCGCCTTCACGATCTTCGCCGGCGTGTCGACCCCGATGTTGTCTTTCGCGCACTCGATCACACTGCCCTGGTCGGTGTAGGCGGCCGGGACGGGCACGCGCGGTGGTCGCGCTAGTGTCGCGGGTCCAGGGAGGTGCCATGAACTGCGCCAACTGCGGGTCCCCGGTCGAGCCGGGGCAGGTTTGCCCGGCTTGCGGCGCTCGGCAGGCCCCCGCGACGGCACCGGCCGACCAACCCGGGTGGGGCCGGCCCCCAAGCCAGGGCGACGCCGGCAATGAGCTGCCCACCTGGGGCGCGCCGGGGGCGACGAGCGAGGAGCATCCCTCCTGGGGCCAGAGCGGTGGCGGGCAGCAACTGCCGGCCTGGGGCCGGAGCGGTGGCGGCAACGGCGGGTACGTCGGGCCGGGGGGGCTCCCGGCGGCGCCCCCCTACGGCGGTACTTCCGGTTACGCAGCCGGCCCCAAGACCAACAGCTGGGCCATCGCCTCACTGGTCTGCTCGCTCCTCGGCCTGGTCTGCGGGGTGGGGGCCATCCTGGGCGTTATATTCGGCTTCGTCGCCCGGGGCCAGATCCGCCGCTCAGACGGGGTGCAAAAAGGCGGGGGCCTGGCCCTGGCCGGCATCGTCGTCGGTGCCGTGCTGATCGCGGTGAGCATCGCCGTAGCCATCCTCATAGTGTCCCGGACCAAGACAGGCGGCTGACGGCAGGGCCGGTATGCAGACCGAAGAAGTGGGCTGCGGCCGCTGGACTTGGCGGGCCACGGGGTGCAAGGGCGAGGCGGTCGTGTTCGACCTCGACGGAGTGCTCTCCGATGCCGCCTCGCGCCAGCACTTCTTGAAGGGCCCCAAGCCCGACTGGGAAGCCTTTTTCACCGCTTCGGCCGAAGACCCCCTGGTCGACGAGGTCGCGGTCCTCTTGGACCTGCTGGCCCCGGGCCTCGCCATCGTGTTGCTGACGGCCCGGCCGGCCCGCATTGGCGAGGTGACCATGGAGTGGCTCGAGCGCCACGACCTGCGCTGGGACCTTCTGGTTATGCGGCGCGACGGCGAGCGGCGACCGGCCCGCAATTTCAAGCAAGCGGCGCTGCGCGACATCCGGGCGAGCGGCTTCGAGCTGAAGCTGTGCTTCGAGGACGACCTGCGCAACGTAGAAATGTTCCGTGCCGAGGGGGTACCGGCGCTCTACATCCATTCGGGTTATTACGACTGAACCGGCGCCCGTCCCCCCCGCACGCGCGCTCAGCGTAATTTCAGCTCCGTTCGCTACCCTCTAGGGCAAGGTGCACACATGAACCGCAACAACGTCAAGACCGCCGTCCTCCTCGCCCTCCTGGGCGCCCTGTGCCTGGGCATCGGGGCGGCCTGGGGCGAGCAGGGCCTCTTCATCGGCCTCGCCATCGGGCTCGTCCTCGTGGGCGCGTCGTACTGGTTCTCCGACCGGATCGCTATCAGGGCCGCCCGCGCGGTACCCGTCTCGGAAGCCCAGATGCCCCAGTACTACGAGATCGTCCGGGAACTGACCAGCAAGGCCGGCATGCCCATGCCCCGCCTCTACGTCTCGCCAGCCGCCCAACCCAACGCCTTCGCCACCGGCCGTAACCCCCACCATGCGGCGGTGGCCGTCACCCAGGGCATCCTCCAGATCTGCAGCTGGTCGGAGCTACGCGGGGTCCTCGCCCACGAGATCAGCCACGTGCGCAACCGCGACATCCTCACCTCGTCGGTGGCGGCGGCGATCGCCATGGGCATAACCTTCCTCGCCCGGATGGCGGCATGGAGCGGGCTGTTCTTCGGCGGCTTCGGTGGCGGGGGCGGCCGGCGCAACGACGGGGAAAACATCTTCGGCCTCTTGGCCATGATGATCCTGGCGCCCCTGGCCGCCATGCTGCTCC
Organism: Acidimicrobiales bacterium; assembly: GCA_050744045.1. Classification (GTDB taxonomy): domain Bacteria; phylum Actinomycetota; class Acidimicrobiia; order Acidimicrobiales; family Palsa-688; genus JBOGGK01. Next base: position 10,603 of record JBOGGK010000296.1, read on the forward strand.
AGATGGCCTTGTCCAGGAGCCGCGAGTACGAGGCGGACCGGGACGGGGCCCGCCTGATCGGTGACGGCGAGCCCCTGGCGTCGGCGCTGGCCAAGCTCGACGCCGCTTCGCGCCGGGTCCCCATGCCCGTCCCCCGCGAGATGGCAGCCCTCTTCATCGTCAACCCGTTGGGAGGGCGGCGGGTGAGCTTTTCCCGGTGGTTCACCGACCACCCTCCCACCCAGGAGCGCATCGCCCGGCTGCGCTCACGCCAGTGGGCCCACCGCTTCTAAATCTTCTAGGCCCAAGTTCAGGTTGCCTCCGCCAGCGAGGTACCGCAGCCGATGGTGCGGGCACGAAAGCTACAGATGCGAACGTCCAAAGCCAGCATTTCCCGGGTACGCGCGGGTGCGCCCGTGCCGAGCGGGTGAGGCGCGCCGCCCGGTACCGTGCCCGGCCGTCACCGGCGGGCTGACGGCAGGGTTACTCGCCTCGGCTTCGGGGCCGAGAGAGCTTTAGTCGCGGAAGTTCTCGAACTGGAGGGGGATCCCGAAGTCGTGTTCCTTCAGGGCGGCGATCGTGGCTTGGAGGTCGTCACGCTTCTTGGCTGAGACCCGGACTTGGTCCCCCTGGGCCGACGAGGACGCACCCTTGGGCGCTCTTTCCTTCACGAACTTGTTGATGGCCCTGGCCTGGTCGGCGTTGATCCCGGCCTTGAGGGTGACCAGCTGGCGGACGGTTCCCTTGGCCGCCTCCTCCACCTTGCCGTGGTCGAGAGCCTTCAACGAGACCTTCCGGCGGACCAACTTTTCCTCGAGGACCTGGCCCACCGCCCTCAGGCGGTCCTCGGTCGCGGAGCGCAGCGTGAGCTCGTGGCCCGCCAGCTCGACGCTCGAGCCCGTGCCCTTGAAGTCGAAGCGGGTCTCGAGCTCGCGCGCCGCCTGGTCCACGGCGTTGCGTACCTCCTGCATGTCAACCTGCGAGACGACGTCGAACGTAGGCATGCCCCACAGGCTAGCCTTGGGTGTCCTGAGGGCTGTGTCCCTCGAGGGTCGGTGCCCGAGCGGACAAAGGGAGCAGACTGTAAATCTGCCGGCTGACGCCTACGGAGGTTCGAATCCTCCCCGGCCCACCCCGAGGTCTTCGGCTTGGCGGGCCTCGCAGGCGTCAAGGACGCGGAGGTTGCGCACCACGGGCAGGGGCCCGAGCAAAAAGAGCAACGGCGCCAGGCCCATCATGCGGCACCAGCCCCGGGAGATGTCGTTCGTGGCGGGGCCCTTTATCGTCGTCTCCACCCGTGCCATCGGCAGGGAGCTCGCTCCGCTACGGCTCGCCGGTGACCGGAAAGAAGGTGACGTGGTTCCTTGTCGTCGAGCCCAACGTTCGTCGCGAACGCCCACACTGTGGGCGTGGTCCCGCCCGCCTGATACCGGCCTCGACCGGGCGTCATCGGGATCGAACACGATGTCGTGAAACCGCCGTGTAGCACCGGGCTCTATGTGCCAGAATGGCCCGGTCGGTGGTCGCCTCCCAGGGTGCCGTCCCGGATCGACCGCTCCCGCAAGCGTGCCAGCCGGCCATCGCTTAGTAGGCCGCACATGAGAAAAGGAGGCAGCCCAATGAGCGAAACAGCGGAGTTCACGATCGGGGCCGAGGTCAGTTGCCAAGATGGCAGGTGCGGGGAGCTTCGGCGGGTAGTTGTCGACCCCATCAAGCGCGCGATCACCCACCTCGTCGTAGAGCCAAAGCACCGCCAAAACATGGGCCATCTCGTGCCAATCGACCTGGTCGAGGCGACGACCGCACAGGAGCTCCGACTTCGCTGCACGCTGGCGCAATTCGAACGGCTGGACGACGCTGAGGAGACCGAGTTCCTGCCGGGACCGAGCGGGCAGTGGGGGTATCAGCAGAACCAGATGCTATCGATGCCCTTCTTTGGGCTGCGGGGGATGGGCATGGGCATGGGCGGCATGGGCATGGGCGGCATGGGCATGGGCGGCATGGGCGGCATGGGCATGGGCGGCATGGGTGCTCAGCCGCAAGCCGTCACCTACGACAAAGTCCCAGCAGGCGAGGTCGAAGTCCGACGCGGTCAACGTGTCCATGCATCGGACGGTCCTATCGGACGTATTCGCGGACTTGTCGTAGATCCGAGTGACCATCAAGTGACCCACGTACTTCTAGACGAAGGGCACCTCTGGGGAAAGAAGGAGGTCTCCATCCCGATCGGTTCGGTAACGGGTGTCGACGAAGGCGGCGTCCGCCTCAACCTGTCCAAGAGCGAGGTAGGCGACTTGCCTCCCGTGGACATCGAGCACTATGCGTGATACCTGCGTCATGATCTCTGCGTCACGACCTCTCCAGTCCTTGCATGGCGGATTTCAAGAGCGAACCCGGTTATAGAAGTCGTCGGTCCAGTTCGCGATGAAGCGTGGTGCCTTCTCTCGTGTCGTCAAGTGATGTCCCGAGCTGAGAGCACCTGGTGATCCGCCTCCCCGTTCGCCTCGTCCACCCGGCTCGCGGCCCAGTGCCTCGCCCTCACCTCCAACACAGCCGCTGATGGTCGGGAACGGGCTCGCCCTCCCGATGGGGCTGAGTCGGAGCGTGGACGCGCCCTCTCCCAAAAAACCTGTGGCCCTTCGGTCTCCGGACCGCTTAAATTTTTTAGGCGCAGGCCCAGCGCACGATTTCCCCGGCCGGGCCAACGCCCGAGCGCAACCAGGTTGACGAGGTTGCGGCTCCCGCCGGGTTTGTTCAGTCCCGGCCCATCCAGGTAGCCAGGTCGGCCTCGTTACCCTCGGCGTCGGCCAAGGTCCACCACGCCGGGGCGTGCTGGTCGCTCACCATCCGCCCGCCGGCGGCCACTGCTGCTGCTACCCGGGCTTCGGCCTGGTCATGTGGGACGAAGACGTCGACGTGGACACGGTTGCGCTCCCGGCGCGGCGAGCCCATCTGCTGGAACCAGACAGAAGGCCAGCGGCTGTGGGGGTCAGCCAGGTCGTCGTCGCCAGCCTCCTGGTAGCCGAGCAGGGCCTGCCAGAAGGGCCGGACATCGGCAGTGGCGAGGGCGTCGATCGCGATGCCGACGTCTTGCACGGCGCTCGCGTCGGCGGTCATGCCCAGGTCGCGAGCCGCCGCGGAGATCTGGAGGGCCAACTTGGCGTCGCGCTCGCTTAGACCCTCTACATCGTGGCTGACCAGCCGTACGGTCACCCCCCCGTAGCGCAGGTCGACGTCTGGGTGGTGGTTAGCGGCGTCGGCCAGCTTGCCGATCGCGTCCACCAAGGCGACGCCCGCTGCGAACGACCCGGTCCGGAAGTGCGCCGAAGCCCCGGAGGCGAGCACCCTCCAATCCTCGACGCCGCTGGCATCGTGGAACTGCCTCGGAGTGATCTTGTCGGTCACGTTCTCACCCTACCGCCGGTAAGGGCGGAGCCTCGTTGGTGGAGCGGTGCCCCTAGGACCGGCAACTGAGGTTGGCACGGGGCGACCGCGAGCCGTTCGTCGACCGAGCCACTTCGAGGAGACCCAGGACCTGGTCGCGGCCACGCTCCCAGTCCAGCCCTTCCATCGTCGTCTCCACCGGCCTGACGCGCGAACATCGGGGCGTGCTCGTGGTCGATGCCGCCAATGTCATCGGGTCCCGGCCCACCGGGTGGTGGAGGGACCGGGCCGGCGCCGCCCGTCAGTTCGTTCAGCAGGTCCGCGACGCCGCGAAGCAGGGACAGCTCCCGGTGCCAGTAGTGGTCGTCCTGGAAGGCGCCGCCCGCGCCGGTGCCGCCGAGGCAGATGCCGACGGCGTGCGCGTCGTCCACGCCGCCCACGACGGCGACGACGCTCTGGTTGCGCAGGCCAAGACCGCGACCGCCGACCTCCTTTTCGTCACCGCCGACCGCCACCTTCGCGAGCGCCTCCGCGAGCTGGGCGCCGAGACCATCGGCCCCAGGTGGCTCATCGACCGCCTCTGTTCCAACGACGGGTAGTTTGACAGCCTAAGCCGGTACGGTGCGCGAGTCGCGGCGTATCGCGTTTCTACTGGATCGACGAGGGTTGCCGCGCGCACACCGAGCAGAGACCCCCCACTTGGCGGCCCGTCGGGGCGTCTCGACAATCCGGGCCTTCGGCCCTTGAGCAACTCCATCGAGCGCTCCGCTCCACAGGCATCGGCGGAGCGGTGCCGGGGCGCGCGGCCTCACACGGAGTTGTTGTGGTTGCGCTTGCGTTAGTGGCACTCGACGAGTCAGGCTGTTACCCCGGTCGGGGCTCGTAGCTAGGGGTGGTCCAAGGAGGAGGTGATGGCCAGCTCGACGGTTGCGATCGAGCCAATGCGTGTGGTGCTCGACCCTCAGATGGTCGAAGAGCTCAGCTGGCGGCTCGAGCGCAGCCGGCTGCCAGAGGCGACCGCCGGATGGGACCTGGGCATCCCCGGCGAACGGCTGGCCCAGTTGCTCAGCGACTGGCGCGACCACGACC
>JBOGGK010000297.1:0-3446 GCA_050744045.1 Acidimicrobiales bacterium
GTTCCGCCCGCCCCGCTCCGGGCCAGGGCGCCGCACCCTGGTGGTGGACGCCGCCGACCACTTGGGCCCCGCCGCACTGGCCCGGCTGGTGACCCAGGCCGGCGCTTCGGGCACCAAGCTCGTCCTCGTCCCCGGTGGCACCGAAGCGAGCAGGGGGCCGAGCTTCGCCTGTTCTTTTGACCAGCTGGTCGACCAGCTCGGCCCGGGCGACATCGCACCGGGGCCAAGGGGCCCTGGCTTCAGCCCCGGCGCGCTCGGCCTCGGCGTCGGTCCCAGGCCCCTCGGTCCCAGGGCCCTCGGCCCCGGCGTCGGTCCCGGCCGCCCCGGTACCGGCATCCAACTGGTGCCGGCAAACCCCGCCGTCTCGGTGGTGGGTCTGACCGTCAACGGGGGCCTGACGGGCGCCGACGCCATGGCCTACCTCGTAGCCAACTGGCGGTCCGCCGCCGCCACGGGCCAGGCCCCGGTCATGGTCGCCTTCGGCCCGCCCGAGGCCGAATGGCTCAACCTCGCGGCTCGCTCCTCCCTGCTCAGCGGCTCCGGCGCCCCTTTCGAAGCGGTGCTCGGCGAACGGGCGTACACAGTGGGCGACCAGGTGCTGGCACTGCGGCGTACCGGCTCGGTCCCCGGCGCGACGAGGGGGACTGTGGTGGGGGTGCGCCCAAGCTCTATCACCGTGGAGTGGCAGTTGGCGCCTTCGCCTGGGCGGGGGGGCGTACCGGGAGGCCAGCGTGTCACAGAGGTCGGTCGCCAGGAGGCAAAAGCACTCGGCTACGGCTACGCGATGACGGTGCCCTACTCGAGAGCCCTGGCCGCCGGAGCGGCCTCCCTCCTCGTCCTCGGGGACCCGTTCCAGATCGGACCGTCCCAGGGCGGGGCGGCTCCAGTGGTAGCGGGGGCCTGGGTGACGCTCGCCGGACCTGAGCTCCCAGCTCTCGGGCCGGGAGGCCAAGCGGAGAGGCGCCGCGCGGGCATAGCCGAGTTGGCCACCGGATGGCCCGACGAACAGATGCTCGAGCGGGCGGGAGAGCGCCCCCTGGGGGCCGCTGCCCGCCGGCACTGGGCCGAGGTCGTCGTCGGCTGCGCCCTCGAGAGGGGCCCTCGCAGGGAGCCGGGCCTGCCCGCAGCACCGGAGCGGGGCGGGGAACTGGCCCTGCCCGCAGCACCGGAGCGGGGCCCTGGCCGGAACATGCCCGGGCCGGGCACGCCGGAGTGGGTCAAGGCCCCGGTGCGCTCGCCTGGGCTGGCCAAGCACGGCCCCGCCCGGTGGCTGGAGCTGTAAGTGGGGGCGCAGGCGCGAAGATCCCGAGATGGCTTGGCCGAGCAAGCGGGCCTTGGTGAGGTTCTGGCGACCGTTCCGGGTCGTCGCCGGGTTGGTGCTTCTCGGCATCGCCGGCTGGGTAGTGGCCGGCAAGTCGAGCGAGCTGGCGGGCGCCGGTGCCTTCCTCGCCCAGCTGCGTTGGGGCTGGTTGGTGCTGGGCGGCGCGGCAGAGCTGGCGTCTTTCCTCTCGATGGCCGCGCTCCAGCGGTCGCTGCTGAAGGCCGGCCAGACGCGCGCCAGGGTCCGCCGGGTGGCCCTCATCACCTTTGCCGGTAACGCCATCGAGTCAGCACTGCCGGTCGGCGCCGCCTTCGCCGGCGTCTATCAGTTCCGCCAGTACGAGCTCCTCGGAGCGGACGAGGTGCTCGCGGCCTGGGTGGTCATCGCCACAGCAGGCGTCGTCTTTACGACCCTGGCAGCTCTCGCAGGTGTCGGCCTCGCCTTGGCCGCCTCCACAGGGACGACGTTCGACCTCGTCGAGGCGATCATCGGGGTCATAGTGATCACCCTCGCCGTCGTCATTGCCTGGATGAAGCGGGCCGAGCTGTACGGGCTCGCGCAAAAGGCGGTGCGGGCGTTGGAATCGCACCTGCACCGGCCGGCGGGGCAGTTGAGCGGGCCACTGGCCGGGGCGCTCGAGCGGATGAGGTCGGTGGCACCGAGCCCGAGGGAGTGGGCGCGGTCACTGGTATGGGGATCGGGGGTGTGGCTCGCCGACTGCGCCTGTTTGTTGTTCGCCTTCATCGCCGTGGGCGCCCCGGTGCCCTGGCAAGGGCTGCTCCTGGCCTACTGCGGCGGCCAACTGGCGGTGAGCCTGCCCATCACGCCCGGAGGGCTCGGCGTCGTAGAAGGGAGCCTGACTGTGGCCTTGGTCGCGTTCGGCGGCGGCCAAGCCGCCACCGTGGCCGCGGTCCTGCTCTACCGGGTCATCAGTTTTTGGATCCCGCTGCCGGTCGGCGCCGGCTGCTATGTCGTCCTCATGGGTATCCGCCGGCGGCTAACCCACCAACGGGGTGAAAGTGGCAAGGAGCCCAAGATCGCCGCGAAGCCTGGTAGCGGCGAAGAGCTCGAGAGCAGCGAGGCCGGATGGGGCGGCGAGAACGGTCGGGTCGCGAGCACCTCGCCGGCCGCCGGTGGCCCGGCGCCAGTGCCCGGCGACGAGAGCGCCCACCTCACCGCAGATGAGCCTGGCTCCTCGGCGGTAAGTGGCACCAAGACTACGGACATAGCAGGAAAGGGGTGAACACTGCATGATAGTGTCACGCGTCGCGACCCCACCTCCCGGCCCAGCTGGACGAAGACCTGCGCATGAGCAGGAACCGCCGCGCGCCCTGTCCCGCCTGGGAGCATGCCTCGCTCTGGCCACGGCGGTAGCCCTCGGCCTGACCGGTTGTTCCAAACCTCATCTCGGCCTCCCCGTAAAACCCCCCGTCGGGCTCAAGAACTGCTTCGAGGATCTGCCACTGGCCGAGGCGGCGCTGAACGCGCCCAAGGGGAGCTATGACTTCCACGGGGTGAAGCTCGTGAGCCCGAAAGTCATGGCCAAGCTCGTGAAGGAAAGGTTCCCGGACAACCCTTCCTCGTCCTACACTCCCCCACCGGTCGGCTCAAAGGTGTGCGCGTTCGCTTTCACCGGCAACTTCCCGGCAGGTCAAGTCGCGCAGGCGCCGGCCAAGGTTTCTGGCAAGGCGGCCGTGGTCTTGACCACGACGAGCCGCAAGCTGTTGTTCAGCTTCGTGCTGACCAAGCTGCCAGAGAACTTCGGCCGGCCCTTCACCTAACCGCGACCTTCACCTAACCGCGAGCGGCGTGGGCCGTTAGCGGGGCGCTCAGGTGGTGAGCAACTCGCGGGCGCCGCGGTCGGTGGAAGGGTGCCGCAGCTTCGACATAGCCCGCGCCTCGATCTGGCGGATACGTTCGCGGGTGAGGTTGAAATGCTCGCCCACCTCGTCCAACGTGCGCGGTTCTCCCCGGTCGAGGCCGAACCTGAGCCGGAGGATCTCTCGCTCCCGCTCATCAAGGGCCACCAACATCTTGCCCACCTCACCCGAGAGCAGTGACGCTGCTGCCGCCTCGAAAGGAGAGACCGCGGAACGGTCCTCCACCACATCGCCCAGCTCGGCGT
>JBOGGK010000298.1:0-16502 GCA_050744045.1 Acidimicrobiales bacterium
GGTAGGGGGCGGCTCACGGAGCTTGGCCACGGCTTCGGCGACGCTGCCGGGGCCGCCCGCAGTTCCACGGGCGGCCGGGAACTTCGAGGTGGCCGGGGCGGCGGGGCCGCTCCTGGCGGGCAGCCGCCTGGGGGTGGGCACGCCCAGGGCTACGAGCCCACCGTTGCTGGCCTCCGCCGCCACCATGTAGCCCGCCTCCCGGAGCCCCTGCACAAGGGCGGCCCATTCTGTCTGGCTCACGGCCACCGTCGGGGCCAGCGCCCGCAGGCCGAGGCGCGCCAGTTTCCTGGTCCTCACGACCGCGCCCAGGAGCGCCGGGTCCTCGGAGCGCAGGTAGGAGCGGGCAGCGCCGGCCCGGACTTCCCCGAAACGCCGCCCGATGTCTTCGACCAGGTAAGAAAGGACCTGGGGGACCCCTTTGGCCGCGTACTTCTCCAGGAAGGCGACGACCTGCCTGGCCGTGCGCCCCTGTTCGAAGCCGCGCCGCAGCGACGCCTCGCTGAAGCGGTAAACGGTGGCGTGGCCTTCCGACTCGACATCGGCCAGGAGGCCCAGCTCGGCGGCGAGCCCGGGCGGCAGCTCGCCGGCGGCGACGGCGGTCAGGTCGGCCTGGAGCACTACCTCGGTACATGCCGGCGGGCAATGCGGCGCCAGCGCCTCGGCCAGGACGTCTTCCCAGGGCTGTGCCTCAGCGCTTTCGACCAACCCGAGGACCGCCCGCCCGAGCGGGCTGAGAGCCACCTCGTCGCCGTGGCCGGCGGTGGCCAGGCCGACGAGCACAGCCTCGTCGAGCACCCACCGCACCAGTGCGGCCGGCTCGGCAGGACCGCCTTCCCACAGGCCGGGCTGCTGCCAGAGGAGCCTGGCGGCGGCGGCTCCGACCACGCACGGCCCGCCTTCGGGGAGGCTCCCGAGCAGGGCGAGGACGGCGGCCCGGCGCACCCTGGCGTCCGGTACCGCGTACGGGGCCGAGTGGTCGAGCAGTGCCGGCGTCTGCTTGCCGTTGCGGTCGGGGCTCCCCGCCACGCTGAGCCAGCTCTGGCTGCCCAACCAGGTGAGGGCCAACTGGGCCCAGCGGCGCGCCGGAGGCTCGCCGGCCCAGCGGTCGTATGACTTGGTGGGCAGGGCCTCCCCTTCGCCCGGGGCGACCAGGCCCGCCCAGCCAGCCAGCTCGACGAGCCGAGCGGCGTGCGCCTCGGGGCGCCCGGTAACCTTGGCCGCCCGGCGGAGCTCTTTTACCCCGAGGCCGCCGGCCTGCAGGAGTTTGGCCGGCCCCGTCGCCCACGCCTCGGCCAGCTTGCGGACGTCGGCGACCAGCTCCAACGCTGTGGTGGCGGGGTCGCCCGCCCCAGCGCTTGGCGTTCTCGCCGGCGAGCCCACGAGCGCCGGCGGCTCGGCCACGAACGCTCCGTCGAACAGCCGGCCCCCGCGTAGGGCCAAGGCCACCTCCGCGGGCATGACCGGCGCCCACCAGTTGCCTGGGGCGGCCACCAGCATGCCCCGGGAGGCGAGCCAACCAAGCGGGGTGCGCTCAGAGCGAAGCGAGCTGTAGAGGGTGTACTGGCCCACCGCTTCCGATGCTCGCGTCCCGTTGGCGACCAGCCTGGCCAGTTCTTTGGTCCCGGCGGGGGCGGTGCCCAGCTCCCGGGCCACCTTGGCACCGTCGGTGAGCGCCTGGGCCAGCTCGTCTACGAGATCCGCCTTGGCCCCCCTGGTGACGAGGCCGAGCCGCTTGGCGATGTTGGCGAGATCTTTGTGCGGCAGGGGCTGCAGCGCGCGGCGCAGGGGAGGGCCAAGGCCGGCAGGGCTCGGGAAGGCGTCCCGCAGCCCGGGGTTGAGCCGAAGTCGGCCCTCGCCCTGGAACAGCACCCAGGCTTCAGACAACCGCCCGAGGACAGGGGCGAGGTCGCCTGCCGGGCAACCGAGCAGCCCAGCCACACGCCCGGGCTCTACCGGCTCGGTCACCAGGCACACGGCTTGCATGGCCTGGCGAGCCGCCTTGTCGGCGCCCTTGTAGAAAGTCTTCAGGCTCTCGGGGCCAGCTATCGCTGCGGCCAGCTCGCGCCGGCCCTTGTTGCCTGCGGCCAACAGGTCCGGGCGCGCCTCCAACAGGCCGGCCAGCTGCTTGTCGGTGGCTCTCGCCAGGAGCCCCATCAGCTCCCACCCGGCCGCGCCGGGCCGCGCGCAAACAACCTTGGCCATGGCCACCTCTCCACCGCCGGCCCTCCGAGGCCGGCACCCTCGGGCCCAACCGTACCAAGGCGGGCGCGCCCGATGGTGGACCGGTCTCGTTCCTCGATCAGGCTGTCGTGGAAGTGCCGGCCTCCAGCGCCAGTAGACAATGGCCTCGGTAGGCTGGCTTAGCTGCCGACACCGCTGGGTCTAACTGCCGGCACCGCTTTCGTACCGGTACCCGGCCGGTGGCACCCTTGGCCTCAGGGACTACCTGCGGACCGGGCCCGACTTCGAGGCATCGGATCTCGGTCGGGCGGGGTGTTGTCGCCAGCGCTCCGTCCCGACGGAGCGCTGTGCTCCCTTGCCGGGCGCTCGACCATCTCGGCCCGGGCTCGGTCAGCCCGTCGGGCTCAGGGTTTGGTGAGCCCGTGGGCGCACTGGCCGACCGCCCGGCCATGGACCGTGCTCGGCCCGCCGCCGGGGATGTGGGCAGCGTCGCCCAGCTGCGCAGCCGGGGAGTTGCCGTGGCAGACGAGGTTGCCGGACACCGTGTTGTCGTCGAGCTCGCTCGAGTCGGGCCGCTGGTTGGTGCCTATGCGCGAACCGACGTTGTTGGTGAACACGAAGTTGCCACCGACGTGGTTGCGGAGCGCGCCGATCCAGCCGCCCTGCCAGCCCTGCAGGACCAGGTTGCCGGAGATGGCCATGTTCTTCACCGCGAAGTTGGAACCTACGTCCTGCTTGCCGGGCCCGCCGCCGCTCGATGTCACGTTGTGGCCGACGGCGACGGCGGTCAGGTACATCATGAGCGGCTTGTGGGCGGAGATGTTGCCGCCGACGGTGTCACGAGTGGTGGTGAACCCGCAGGGCGCCTTCGGAGGCGGCCCGTTGGCCCCGGGAGCGCAGCCGAGCGCCAGAACCGCGCCCGGGCCGACGGCCACGTTGTGGGTGACGTGCACCGTGGCCAAGCTGAAAGCATCGAGGCACGCGCCTGGAGCGACGGTGAGGTTGCCGGTCACGTCGAGGACGGCCTTGTCGGCTACGTACGCTTCGCCAGCAACGGTCAGGTTGTGGTGAGTGCCTGAAACTGCCTTGGCCGCGGTGGCCGGGCAGATCGACGAAAAGCCGGCTGGGGCGGCCGGGCCCGGCGTTTGGGCGGCCGCCAGGCTGGCGTCGCTAGCCAGCCCGGTCACCAGCGCCGTGACGCCCAGCAAGGTAACGCTCAGCTTGAACTTCATCCCTGCATCCCCTTTGCCTGTACTGGGGGCCCCCGATGAGCGCGGCCCCTCGGCACGAGCGCAGTGCGACCTTACCAAGGCCTGCCGAGCGCTTGGGACGTAACCTCTTGAAGGTCGTGTAACGACGGCCCGGGGGCGGAGGACGGCCCGCCTTGCCCCAGGGCGCTCGGAAGGCGGCCGCGGGCAAAGCTGCAACCAGACGAGCGCAGTTCCGGGCAAACGAGCGCAGTTCCGGGCAAAAGAGCGCAGTTCCGGGCAAAATTGGGAGGTGCGTACACATGCGGGCCCGCCGGTGCGTCGCCTCGGCCGAGAGGTAGGGCCGTCGTCATCGCGCAACGCGAGCAGCTGGGCGCCCCAACCCTCGACCGCGACGCGGGCACGCTCGGCGGCGATCTCGCCCGCCGGCGCGCCGGCCAGGGCGGCCAGCACCTGCCAGCGCAGCGCCGGGTCGGAGTCGAGCAACCAGGCGACGACCGCCCCCCGGGTGGCCGAGCCCGCGTTCATGGGACGCGGGTGTCCCGGGTGGATAGCGACGTCCCTCGCCGCACTCGGTCGGCCGCGGTCTGGCTCGGCTCTCCGCCTAGATATACGAACCGATAATCGTATATACTGAGAGCATGTCGAAGCACCTAGTGGACATCGACGACAACGCTCTGGCTGCTGCCCAGGCCGAGCTGGGCACCGCGAGCATGAAAGAGACGGTCAATGAGGCCCTAAAGAGGGCCGGAGCAGGCAGAAACGCCAAGGTCCGCGAGGCACTCGACCGCCTCGGGCGCCGGAAGCTGCCCGCTCGCGATGAAGCGTGGCGCTGACCCACCTGGTCGATACCAGCGTGATCAGTCGCCTCGGCGAGCCGGCCGTGTGCGCCGTCGTTGACCCGCTCACCCGGGCGGGCCAGATCGGCCGAGCTGGGATCACCGACCTCGAAGTGGGCTATGGGAGCCGCAACGCCCAGGAATGGGACCAAGATATGGCCGACCTGTCGGTGCTCAAGCTGGTCGAGACGACCGCCGAGCATGTTCAGCGCGCTCGGCAAGTGCAGCGACTGCTGGCTTCCCGGAGCCAACGAGGTCGCAAGGTGCCCGACCTGCTCATCGCCGCCGCGGCGGAGCAGGACGGTCTCGTCTTGCTCCACTACGACTCGGACTTCGACCTGATCGCCAGGGTGACGGGCCAGCAGTGCCAGTGGGTGGTCCCCGCCGGCACCATCGATTGAGGGGTATGTGTCCAGGTCGGCAGTAGGAGGCACCTGCGGTGGAAGCGGCCCCTACGCCTGTGCGCCCGGCTACGACATGGTCACCGGCCTCGGCGCCCCCGATATCGCCGCCCTTTCTTCCGCCCTGGGGCCGACGACCGCCCCGGCCCAGCCGGCGCCTCCCGCCCCGCCGGCCCCGTCCTCGCCCACGCCGCCACCCCCTGGACAGGGCTCGCCCCCACCTCCGCCCCCTGGGCAGGGGCCCAACGGGTAGGGAACAACGCTCGCGCCAGTGGATGGGAGACATTGATGGGTGCCTGTGCACACATGGGGCCGTTGTCTTACCAAGATTAAACAGTACGCCGCGGAGGCTCTTGCCGTGCACCTCGACGTCCGCGTTGCCGAGGTTGCCGGCCGGACCGTCTTGGGCCGGCCCCAGCTCCCGACCAAGGTGCGGCAGTAAACTGCTATGCATATTTCAACGCGTGGCGGCCTCGCCGCGAGGAAGTTGAGGTTGCGGATGACCGATGGCGTCGCTCGGGGGAAGACCCCGGGGCTAAACCAACTGCGTTTCGACCGACGGCTGCTGACCTCGGCAGAGATCCTCGCAGGGGCCGGGGTCGTGCTCTGGACCGCGGGCTGGGTGGTAGGCGTTACCGCGTTGCGGCGCGCCGCCCAGGACTGGCTCGAGCAGCTCGACCAAGCGCCGAGCGAGCTGGCTATCAGCAAGTTGCAGCAGTTCCTCCATGCCACCACGGCGGGCACCAGCGCCTACAGAAGCGCCGCCCGGCCGGGGACGTGAACAACTGCCCGGGCCCGGGCCTGCGCTCCAGCCTCGGGTAGGAGCCGAGAGCGAGAGGTGAGCGGGCGGTGCCGGCGAGCCAGAACACGGTCTCTGACGGCAAACCCCCGGCCCCACGCCGTCAGCCGGGCCCACCAAGGCGCTGCTCGCTCACAAGTGCCGCGGGCTGCCTTCGGCGGCGAGGTCACCTATGTCACCCGAGACCGGGGCCTGCAGCTTGCCGCAGCCATGGTGCCCGCTGAGCTCAGCCCGAAGTAATGGAGCTTGCCTCGGCATGGACGCAGCGAGCTCCTAGGCCCATGTTGTCGAGCAAGCCGACCCGGCATTGCCTACGTGCTCGGTGAGATCTGGCTCATTCGAACTGACGAGAGCAGTGAGGTTCACGCCAAGCGGCATGTAGGTCAGTAGCTCGCCCGCGTGCCAAGGGAGCTAGATGGGCCGTCTCGTGGCTGGTGTCTTGGAGCGGCCGCCCTAGACCTGGTCGGGGTCGATGCCCGCCTCACGGAGCCGTTCGGCCAGGCGGGCAGCCCTGGCTGCCTCGGCGTCCGCCCTGGCTGCCTCAGCCGCGGCCCTGGCTGCCTCTGCGTCCGCCCGGGCCATCTCCGCCTCGGCGTCGAGCACTTCCCTGCCGTCGGGGAGGTAGATGTGCAGCTTGCCGGGGGCGGGGGCTTCGACCCGGGTCCCTCCAAGTTCAGGGCCGTCGTAGACAGTGCCGACGTAGGCCCGCTCGAGGCGCCCGCCCTGGTTGGCCCATATCGCGACCGCCCCGTACTCGGGGTCCAGCTCTATGTGGGCAGGCACGCCGATGCGGCCGAACAGGGCCCGCTTGGCTTCGAGCGCGCGGCGCCCTTCACCTTCGTAGTTGGCGGTCGAAAGGACCTCCACGGTCACTAGCGGCGCGGGCTCGTCAGGGAAGGCGTACACCTTGCGGCCCCCACGTGGGGCAGGAGGGGCGACCAGCAGGTCCGGCGCAACCTGTTCATGGCCCTCAACCCGCAGGAAAATGTCCATGAGCACGAGCGCCCGCTCGCCAAGGGCATACTTCACGGCTGTGAACAGTCGTACCAGGACGTCGACGTGCAGCTCAGAGGCGGTCAGGTCAGGGGCCTCGTCTGGGAGGAGCACATCGCTGGCGACGGCCACAGGCCCGATCCTACCGCGTGGCCTGGCGTGCACCCGGGGGAGACGGCCCGACGTGCCCGAGCAATGGCCGCCGGCACGGGCAACGTCGAGCTCCACCATGCCGAATCTCCCCCTAATGTTGCCGCGGGCCTCTCTTCCTCCGAGCTCGCCGACCGGGCTGCCCGCCGACAGGCGGCTCCTTCGGACGGCCCGGGCAGATGGCCACGTCCCACGGCCCAGGCTATTGCCTGCCCGGGGGGAGCGCGCCGAGCGCGCCGCCGGCAGCGGGGGCGTGAGCCCACGCGGCGTCCCTGGCACCGGCGGTGCTTCACGTATTTGAGCGACCAGGCCCAGCCGAACCGGTCTGCGGGCTGGGGTGACGGGAGCGGGAAATGGGGCGCTGGTCGCGCCGTTACCCCGACTGCCCGGGACGGGCGGTGCCGTTTTGGCGCCCGAGCGCGACCAGAAAGCGCGATCGCGACCAGTTCCCCTGGCCAGGGCCCGCCCGCCTGCCTGCCTTTGGGGCGTGCGGCGGAGCCATCCGGCCCCCGTAAGTGTCCCGAGACGGCCGCCCCGCAAGGCGTCGTTGTCCCTGGGGCTGAGCCAGGCGCTCGTCCGTAGCATGCGCACAGCCACCGGTCGCCATCCAGGAGCGCGCCTGCGGAGACTACTTGGGGTCTTCAAGGCCCTTCAGCCTAAAGGTGGGCCCAAGTGGCGCCGTTGCCTTCGGCGTCGAGGTAAACCCCGTGAGCGGCATAGCGGGCTCAGGTCGTTTCGCCGACGACCTTGCTGCCCTGTTCGAGGTGTTGGGCGAGACGTCGCGAGATGTCGGGGTCGGCGTGCTCATCCTCGTGGACGAGCTCCAAGAGGCCCCCGAAACCGCCTTGTCGCCATCAACACCGCTGTGCACCACTTGGGCCAAGCCGACCCGCCGCCACCACTGATGTTTGTCGGCGCCGGCCTGCCGTCATCGCCTGCACAGCTGGCAGAGGCCACGAGTTATGCAGAGCGGCTTATGACTATAGGCCGGTGGGCCTTCTCGACGGGGCGGCCTCCGAGGACGCCCTCGTCGTCCCGGCGCGCGAGCGCGGCGTGGAATGGGAGACAAGCGCCCTGGGCGCAGTCCTCGATCCAGGGAGCTGAGGAGGCCGCGGATGTCGGACCTGTCGGTCGCCCGCAACGAGCTGATAAAGAAGGGGCTCGTCTACGCCCCAGATCGGGGCCTACTTGCCTTCACGGTCCCGGGGATGAACGACTTCGTCAACCGTCAACCCTGATGGCCTCGCCAGGTGGTACGGCCTGGTCCGGAGCCCCGGCCCCGCAGGGCTAGCGAAAGAGGTCGGCACCTCGGCTACTGGGCGAGCTCGACGAGGAGGCTCGAGCGGCGCTCCTCCAGCGAAGCGACCCGGGCTCTTATCAGCTTCAGCTCCTTGTCCACCAATGCCAGCTCAGCCTTCGCCCGCCGCTTGGCAAAGGTGGTGTCGGCTGACTTCTCTTCGACGAGGTCGACGACCTCCCGGCGGAGCAGCCTCAGCCAGGGGTTGCCGAAAACCGAGCCGACCCGGTAGTCGAGCTTGCCGGCCCCGATGGCATCTTCGATCTCGTCTTGGGTGAGCCCGAACTCTTTGCGGGCCGTCTTGTCGCTGAGAGTTGTGCCCTTGCGCTGCCATTCATTGGCCGGATAGCTCAATAAACTCGTCCTCCTGGTCAAGGTTCGGGCGCTCCCTCCGAAGACGCTTGTCCCCACCAGCGCCCCCGGACGACGGCACCCTCCGGCGCCAGTTCCCGGCTCCACTTGCGGCCATCGGGCCTACGATACGCGCAAACCCGCGGGGACCGAGCGGTCCCTTCACCAGCTCGTCGGCTGCGCCGCCCCGAAGTCGTCCGGGCTGCGGTAAACCACGGGGGCCGTGCTACATCGAGACGGGCGAGGGCACCTACCACTTCTTCGTCACATCATGCTGAGGGGAAAGGGCTTGCCCCGCGGTCCCGGCCTCTCCCCCAGGCAATGGCGCGGGCATGAATGGGCGCTCTTTCACTGGCTGGTCCACCGCTCCGGCCGCGCCGGCGCCACGCCGCTGCGAAGTCCAGGTCGCCATTGCCTGGCCAAACGGACGGATCCACGTGGTGCTGGCATGACGGCCAATCGCAGTGCCCCCCGGCGCGGCATCCCGGGGGACGACCGGGCCGTGCGGTCAGGTGCCCATTTATAAGAGATGTCCTATACTCATCTAAATTTCCTATAGCCTTGGGTCGTGGACCCCGTCCGCAACCCCTACAGCCCTGGGGCCGGCAGCCGGCCTCCTGCCCTCGTCGGGCGTGACCGCGAGATCGACGCCATGGACATCACCTTGCAGCGGCTCCTGATCGGCCGCCACGGGCGAAGCGAGATGCTCACCGGGCTCCGGGGGGTGGGCAAGACCGTCCTGCTCAACGAGTTCGAGCAGCTCGCTGAGGGCCGGGGCTACTTCCACGAGCACGTCGAGGTAAACGAGGACGGCGACCTCACGGTACGGCTGGCATCAGCGTTCCGGCGGGCGCTGCTCGCCATGGACGCCCGGCGCAGGATCGGCGAACGGGTGCGCCGGGCGCTCGGCGTGCTGAAGGCGTTCAGCGTCAGGCTGCCAGGCGGCCCCGAGCTCAGCATCGACGTGGAGGCCGTGCACGGCCCGGCGGACTCGGGGGACCTGGCCACCGACCTCGCCGGGCTGTTCGTAGAGCTAGGAGAAGTGGCCCGGGACCACGGGACCGGGCTCCTGGTCACGGTCGACGAGCTGCACTACGTGGACCGCCAGGCCCTCGAAGCGCTCATCATGGGCTTGCACCGCTCCGCTCAGCTCGTCCTGCCCATCACCATCGCGGGCGCCGGCCTGCCTTCGCTCGCCGCCCTCACCGGCGAGGCGAAGTCCTACGCGGAGCGGATGTTCACGTTCCCGGCCGTGGGCTCTCTTGGTGAGGACGAATCGCGCCAAGCTCTCGAAGTGCCGGCCCGCGACGAGGGCGTGCACTGGTCACCTCGCGCATTGGAGCGCGTCCTGGAAGTGACCGAAGGGCTCCCGTATTTCCTCCAGGAGTTCGGTAAGCAGGCATGGGACGCCGCCGAGGGCCCGGACGAGATCAGCCTCGACGACATGGAGCGCAGTATCCCGGTCGCCACGGCCGAGCTCGACGACGGCTTCTTCCGGGTGCGCGCCGGCCGCACCAGCAACCCCGAACGTGCCTACCTGCGGGCGATGGCCGAGCTCGGCCCCGGCCCGGTGCGCTCGGCGGCGGTGGCCGCGCTGTTGGGCAAGAAGACGACTGCCCTCGGCCCGACCAGGGACGGGCTGATCAAACGTGCCCTGTGCTACTCGCCTCGTTGGGGCGAGATCGCCTTCACGGTGCCGATGTTCGACCGCTTCATGAAGCGCTGGATCCCCGACCCTCGGCCCGCCCTCCCTACTGGCTCCTAACCTCGTTAGCAGGTTATAGGAAGATGGCTATAAATTACCCAACCGCTTGCGCCGGACGGAGAGTGCTTGCTCAGGTGTCGTTTTCGCCATCTCTCGCGCGGCCGAGCCTCTGATCAGGGCGAATAGCTTCTGCTCATCACCGGACGCGGAATCCGTTCGTTAGCCGGTAGACGTCGTCTCACCCTGTACGAGCCATGTCCTTCTCTATCAAATCAGATAGATCACTGTATAATCTGAGAGATCACTATATGATGTGATCGTGGACCTGAGCGACCCAACCAGAGCATTGACGCCCACCCTCGACGGGCCGGTGTTGGCCGTGCTGGCACGAGCAGGGCGTCCCCTCACTGTCGGGGACATCGCCCAGCAGGCGGCTCGTGGCTCGGAGATCGGCATTCGTCGTAGCGTCGCCCGCTTGGTGGACCAGGGCATTGTCACGGCGACCCAGATGGGCAGGAACCTGGTCCACGAGCTGAACCGCGACCACCTCGCGGCCCCCGCCGCTACGGTCCTGGCGGACCTCCGCCTCGAGCTCTGGAAGCGGCTGAGGGAGACGTTATCGGGATGGGCCGAGAAGCCCGTGCACGCGGCTGTCTTCGGCTCGGCTGCCCGCGGTGACGGGGGACCGGACAGCGACATCGACCTCTTGCTTGTCCACCAGCCCTTCCCAGGCGACGAAACGCCCCAGGTGAAAACGCCGGGCTGGGTCACGCTCGTCGGAGCCCTGGCGGCGGCGGCGACCGGCAGCTCAGCCTCTTACTCGTCTTCGCTCCCTGACACAAAGGCCTGGCACGCTTCAGTCGACGCTCTCCATCGAAGTGTGCAGCGCTGGACGGGGAACAGCCTGCACGCGGTCGAACTGTCGACCTGGCAGTGGTTCAAGCTGTCAACCAGCGACCCGGTGCTGGACAAAGACATACGCCACCACGGCATAGTCGTTGCCGGGTCGCCAAACCTGCTGACGGTCCCGGCGCTTGCCTAGGGCAGCCCGCACATCAATGGGAGGCCCACGGAGGCGGCCAGCCGCCTCAACATGGCCCGCGCCTACCTGGAAACGGCCGAGCTCGTGGCGAACGAGCGCAGACAAGGTTTCTCCAATGTCACCGCAGGCCTCGCCGTCCTCGCCGGCATTGCTGCGTCTGACGCTATCTGCTGCGTGCGCCTCGGTCGCTATCACCGTGGGGACGACCATCGGCGCGCCACCGAGCTTCTGCAGACTGCCACCCCAGACGGCCGAGACCTCGCTGTCCGCCTCGAACGCCTCCTTGGGCTAAAGGACACGGCCCATTACGGGGCGACCCTCGTGACTCATCCCACTGCCAGTCTCGCGATGCGCTGGGCAAGACAGCTCGTCGATCGCGCACAGGAGGAACTCGAACGATAGATGCGGCGACAGTCGATGCGTCCGCGCTTCAAGACCGGATCACCGGCATAAGTGCCGATCTGCGTGCCTGGGGACAAGTTGCGCAGCGTCGTTCTGGCCCGTCGTTCTGTGCTGCTTTCTCCAGAAAGCACGATGGGGACGAGGCGTCACGTGGCTTCGCCGCTTACCCAAACCTCTACTACTGAAGGCTCATGAGCTTTTCGCCCGCACCTAGCCGCGGGTTGATGCACCACCCCCGGAGGCCGGGCCGCTTGAGCGCGCTCGGGGCGCGCTGGCCACAGCGGATGCGCCGCGCTCACCACCGGATGTCGTAGCTGACGAGCGACCGCGGCGGCAGGGTCGCGGTGAAGGCGCCGTGGCTCACCGTGATCGGGGCCTGGGCTGAAAGGCTGTGGGTTGAGTCGGTCAGGTACGGGGTGACGTGCGCTCCGGTAAGCCCGCGCAGCGAGAAGGTGGCGACCCGGGGGGTGTGGGCGCTGTTCAGAGCGACCACCGCGACCGACCCGTCGCTATTGCGGAACGCACACACCTCGAGGCCAGGGGCGCTTGTCGTGGTGCCGATGCGCACCGCGCCCCGGCGGACGAAGCGGCTGTAGCTCGCGAACGCCCACAGCCGACCAGAGGTGGCGACGGTGTTGCCCTTGACGTAAACCAGTCCCGTGTTGGGGCCGGTGATCGTCGTCGTGCTCGTGTTCGCGCCCCACAAGTAGAGGAACGCGCTCAGGTCCGCTGCTGTCAAGCCGGTGTAGATGTGCTGCGCCCAAGTGAAACCCGACAACTGTGAGCCGTCGTCCCAGGCCGAGTCGAACGGCCCCATGTCGAACGGCGCCCACTCGGTCTCCCAGACGGGTTTACTCCAGCCCTTCAGTGGAGAGCCGGGCGTTCCAGGGCCGTTGTCGCCGGTAGTGGGCCCGAGCGTGTAGCCGTGGCTGGTGAACAGCGCCGTTGCCGTGTTCGCCGCCTTGTCGGTCTCGATCGCGGCCGCGTATTGCTGCGCGTAGACCCAGCCGACGGTGGCACAGCACTCCGCGCGCGTCGAAAGTCCGGACCGTGCGAGCGTCGCGCCGAGGACCGCCATGAAGTTAGCGATCTGCGCCGGGCTCATGATAATGCTGTCCTGGCCAGGCGCGATCGTCGGCTCGTTCACCGGGCCGACGTAGGTGAGCGGTACGCCGGCGGCAGCGTAGTCCTTCGCGTACTGCACGAGGTAGTTGGCGTAGGCCCGGCGCCAATCCCCGCTCTTGCAGCTCGCGCCCGGGACGCCGCACACCGTGCCCCCGCGGATTGCCGAGTCGTTGGTCTTCATGAACGCGGGAGCGCTCCAGGCATCGGCGAACACGTCGCTGACGCCGTAGTCGGCCTTGATCTGCTTGGCGAACCAGAGCTGCCCTTGGTCCTGGTCGATCTCAGCCAGGCTCAGATAGGACGGCTTCGCGTTCGGGCCGCTCGGCGCCTTGGGCTCGATGGTGAAACCCGCGTCGGCGCTGATCTCGTTGCGCAAGATCGTCAAGCCCGCCCCATGCGTCGGGCTGTAGAGCAAGCTCAGCACCTGCTCCTGGACCGCGGCCGGCGCGCTCATCAGCGCCTTGGCTTGCCCGAACCCCTCCGATACACCGAACCCGGCGATCCTCTGGTAGTGCTGGGCAGGGTTGACCGTGACTTTGGCTTCAGCGGTCGCGCCGGCCGCACCGGGAAGGGTGCCCAGCGAAGCGGCCAGCGCGAACATGACGACGGCCACGACCGATGTCCGTAGCAGTCTTATCTTGGTCATTCGACCTCCTTGGCTTTGTGTTGTTCAATGAAGGGCATAGGCCGTAGCCCCTTGTGGTTGCTAGGGCGTTATGGGCGGTCGGACAGGGGATGTTCCTCACGCCACGCGTGCGCATGCAGCGGGCGGCGTGTGCGGATCTGCTCTGCCGTCTGCGGTGGCGACGTAAAGCCGGTGCGAGCACTGCCCGAGCTCGGCCCACCCGGCTCATCGGAGCTGGAGGTCATCAGCCGACCCTGGAGGTCATCTGCTCATCGAAGGTGCCGTTGTCCAGCTTTTGGCAAGCCCTCTCGGCCTTCTGGAACTCGGGCGAGTTCGGGCCCATGGTCCGGGTCGGGTTGATCGTGATCAGTCCTTGCGCGTTGGGCTCAGGGAAGTCGGGCTCGCCGTGGGACCGCATACACTCGGTGTACTTGAGCGCGTTGGCCGCCATCTGGGCGGGCCTCAGGTTCGCGAGGCTGGGAGGGACGTCCTTCTGGCAGGCCTTGCAGCCGACTTGTACTGCGGTGAGTTGGGGTCGATGCCACCGGGGGTGCCGTAGCCCATAAAGGCGTAACCGCCCCCCTGCGCGGGGACCGGGTCCGGCATCGTGGGATAGCCGTGGGCCCGCATGCAAACTGCGTACTTCAGCAACTGCGCCTCCGTGGCCCCTGACTGGCCGGAGGAGCCCGAGGCGGCGGCAGCGGTCGACTGGGTGCTCGTGACCTTGGCGTGGCCGACGTTGGCGACGCCGTTGTGCGCCTGCCCGCCCCCGCAGGCTGTGACCAAGCAGCTCGAGGCCGCCAGCACGGCCAGGACAGCCACTGACCGAGTGGCCACCTTGGTCACATGCCCCGGTCTCCCACGCCTGGAAACGACTGCTGACACGGCGCCAACAGAGCTAGGGAGCCGCACCGTGGTCGGCCTTCGCGAAGTGGGCCAAGAGCACGAGCGCCGGGGGCGCCCCAGGCGACGACGCTGGGGGTTGTTTGGTTGCCAATAAGAAACACGTGCCCTGGCCCGGGCAAGAGAGCGCGAACACGGCGCCGGTGCCTCGTGGGAGGAGGCTGGTGCCCCAGGCCCTCCCCCCGTTGGCCGACGACAGCACCACCCCGTCGTTGCCCGAGACGAGGGCCTGCGCGCTGTCGCCCGACAGCCAACAATCAGAGCTGGTGGGGCAGGCCAAGGTGGTGAACAGGACACCTGTGGGGAGCCCCGTGGCCGAAAGGGCCGACCAGGACTCGCCCCCGTCGCCAGAGACGAGCAACGACTCCGCGCCGCCGGCCGGGGCCGACCAAGCCGTACACATCGCTTCGGTCGCGCAGGAGAAGTATGACGCCGCACCGCTCGGCAACCCCGAAGGAACAGACCATCTGAGGCCGTTGTCGGTGCTGTAGGCGGCCCCCGAAGGCCCTGCGGCCAGGCACCTGCCGTCCGCGGAGCACTGCAGCTCCCAAGAGGGCTTGGGTGCCGGGACAGGCGACGACCAGGCCCGGCCCCCGTCGCTCGTGAGCGACGCGACGCCCCGGCCACTCAGCTTGCCGTCCCGCAACTCGCCGATCCACACGAGGACGCTGCAGCTGGACCGGCTGCGGCACGACATGGCGGTAAGGGTTTCGGTCGGGGCGGAGCCCGACGCGCCGTCCCGGGCCAAGGGGGAAAGCCAGTTCGGCGCCGGGCGCTCTAGCCAGGTCCTCCCCCCATCGGTGGTCTCGACGAAGAGGGGCTTGTTGTCCGTCCGGCCCTCCAACAGGGCGCACACTTGGGCGCTCGGGCAAGACACGTTGCTCAATGCCCTGGCGCCCCCCAAGCCTGTCAGGTGCCACGTCTTGCCCCCGTCGTAGGTCGCCTCGACTTCGGCGCCCTGGCCAGCGCCGGCCGGTCCTTCGACGTAGCACGTGGTCGTGCTCGGGCAGGTCAAAGCTTGGTGAGAGGGGCCGGAGACGCTGAGCCCTCGGCCTACGGTGCCCTCCCAGGGGGAGCCCACGTAACCTGCGAGCGCCCAGCGCAGCCCGGGCGCGGTGCCGGTCGGGCTGGGAGCCGAACTGAGGGCGAAAGCAACGCCGAGGGCCGCAGCGGCCAGGACCGCCAGCGACGTCAGCGCGACCGGGCCTCGGCGACGGCCACGGGCGGGAAGTGCCCCCGCAGGGGCCCCGCCTTCGCCGCGGATCTCTTCGAAACGGTCGAGGAAGGCGTCGAGCAGGCGGTCTTCGAAACGGTCGCGCGCCGGCGGGGACGTTGTGGCCATTGGGTTACTTCCGTCCTGACCGGCCGTCATTGGGCGGCCTCGGTCATGACCGCGCCGCTCGCCCTGTCCAGCCCTGGCCCCAGCTCTAGGCGCGACGGTCCCTCACGGCCGGCTGGCGCAGGAGCGAGAGCCTCGTCAGCTACGAGCCGGACCAGGCGACGACGTGCGCGCGATAGGCGCATACGGAACGCGACGGTGCTGGTGCCCACGACAGCGGCCGCCTCGGCATCGCTCAGCCCTTCGGGGCCCACGAGGAGGACCGCTTCCCTGGCCTGGGGTGGAAGGTGGCAGAGGGCATCGCTCGTGCTCCGGGCAAGAGCTGAGTTGCCCATCAACTGGACGAGGCGTTCGATGTCGTCTTCTTGGAGCAAGGCTCGGCTCTCGAGCTTGGCGAGCGCGAGCGATTCGCGGACCTTCCGCCTCCGCTCGTTGGCAATGAGGCGGGCGGCAATGCCGATCAACCAAGCTTCGGGCTCTCCTCGCCGTGGGTCGTAGTGCTCCGCCCCGCGCAGCGCTACCACGAAGGTCGCCGCGGCCACGTCGGCAGCGTCTTCTGGGCCCGAAGCCCGCCGTGCAGCGAACCGGACGAGCCGGTCCACGTGGCGGCGGTAGAACAGCGCGAACGCTTGGGGGTCACCGGCCCGAGCGAGCAGCTGGCGGTCGGTCGGCTCCTTCCCCATTACCCTTAATTGGTCGCGCACCGGCCGGTGTAACAGGGTTCAGCCGGCAGGCCTGCCTGGCCCCGGGCAGTGACCATGAGCGGGTGTACCGGACCGAGGCGTGCGCGGCGCCGAAGGCTCGCGCTTGCGAGAGCACGCTCGCCGCAGAAGTCCCGTGTTCGCCTGCGAGGGCCTTGGGACGGGGTCCCCGTCGCTTGGGCCATCGGACGGCTACGCGCAGGGACGGACGGGCCCCCAGCGAGTACCTGCCACCTCGCCGCCATGGCGGCTACGACGACGTCTGGGAGCTCACTTGGGCGTCCGACGGCAGGGCCACCTTCGAGTACGGCCCAAGGATGCCGTCGACATCGCAGGAGCCCGCGCCGCTCTCGAGGAAGAAGGTGAGTCGATCCCCTGGGCCGAGGTCAAGCAAGCCCTGGGCTTGTGACCTACACCGCCAAGGTCCGGCCGAGGGCGCTC
>JBOGGK010000299.1:0-10831 GCA_050744045.1 Acidimicrobiales bacterium
GGAGACAGTCCCACTGAAGGGCATGTGCAGCTGCAGGCCCGAGGCGTCCCGGGTCAACAAGTACGCCTGGATGCTCGCAATCAGCCGCGCCAGGTTGGGCGGGCAGCAAGGGCACTCGTACCAGGGCAGGCGATGGCCGGGAGAGTCCTCGTCTGCGCCGTCGTGGCCGGTCCGGAGTTGCAGCGGGTTCGAGTAGAAGAACTCTGTCCCCTGGCGCGACACTGCGCCGGCGATAGTATTCCAGAACACGCGCTCCATCTCTTCGGCATAACGCGCCCGGCCCGTCGCGAGCAGGAGGCGCCAGTTCCACTGAAAACTGGCAATGGCAGCGCACGTCTCGGCATAGGCGCGATCACTCGGCAGTTCGTAGGCATCACCGATGGACTCGTCTCGATGGCGAGAACCGTGCCCGCCGGTCACGTAGGTTTTCGTGGTGAACAGGTCTTCCCAGATGGCCTCTGACGCAGCCAGCAGCTCAGCATCGGCGGTATCAACGGCCACGTCGACGACACCCGCCTGCAAGTAGAGCTCGCGCACGGCGTGACCTGTTGCGCGAGCCCGCTCTCGTACCGGAAGGTGGTGCAAAAAGTAGGACAACGGGAAGCGAGGGTCACCAAGCAGGCCTGAAGCTGGCAATGCGACGCCGGCTCTCCCCCGAAGCTCCACCTGCCGTTTGGCCAGCGCCAGCAGCCGTACGTCGCCAGTCAACCGGTAAAACTCCACCAAGGCGGTCTCCACCTCTGGGTGGCCGCCCACGCCTACGAGGCGGCCGTCGCCGTCCCCGGAGGAAAACGTTGCGAGGAGATGGGCCGCGAGCCTTTCGGCCACGCCGGCCAAGCTTGTACCGCTGCCTGTCCGCTGCGCCGCCGTGGCGGCTTGGAGCAAGTGGCCGGCGCAGTAAAGCTCGTGGCCCCAGCGCAAATCCTTCCATACGAGTTCTGGGTGCTGGCCCTGGAACCAGGAATTGACGTAACCGTCAAGGCGCTGGGCGCTCCCGGTGACGGACGTGGCTCCCTCGACGAAGTCCTTCACCCCCGCCGAGAGCCCTCGCACGCTATCCCAGGCGGCCGCCTCCAGGGTCTTGTAAACATCCGAGTCCGAGAAGTGCCTCCCTTCGTGCGCGACTTCGCCCCCACGCCCCAGAGCCACACGTTCGAGGTTCTGGACTGCGCCCGACGCGACAACTTGCTCGATGCAATGTGGAAGCGTCTTGGCGCTGTTGCGCCTTTGCCAGTCGCCCAGTTCGTGCCCCTGCGAGAGGGCCACCTCCCCCACGCCCAGCGGGTGCAGTCTGCCTATTGCCGCCCGTGTGGGCTGGACCGGGCCGCCCCCGGTGGCCCCGGCCGAAACCTTCGGTAGCACTCTGGGCACCGCGTTGTTCTCTCGCTCCATACCTCTTTCTCCCCCCGTTCAAAGCAAGCCGAGGGTTCCCTCCGTGACGGCCCTGCTCTGGACCCCCCTCCCGTTCGCTGCTTTCTGGGGGAACGCTACCCCTCGGTGTGGCCCTCCGTCAAGGGAGCAATGTACCTAAGAGTATGCCTATTCAGTGGGGCCATCCCCGGGGCGATGGGTGCGGAAGCGCTTTCCCTTCCTTACCCAAAGAGGGCGCGGCTGCACGGACCGCGCGGGCATGGTGCCTGGTCGCCCGTCATGGCGGGGTTGCTCGGTCATACGCATATGCTTGGCCGGTGGACCCGGCCCGGCAGCCAACGCTCACAGAAGTGGCCCGGCTGGCAGGCGTTTCTCTCACCACCGCGTCAAAGGCGATCAACCGGCGGGAGCGGATTGCTGAAACCACCAGGAAACGCGTGCTCCGAGCCGCTCGCCAGCTCTCTTATGCCCCAAACCTGGTTGCCAAGAGCTTAGCGAGCGGGCGGAGCAGCATTATCGGTGTCCTCCTGAGAGACCCCATGGTCGACCGCCTAGCCATGCCCATGGTCATCGGGGCGCAGTCCATGCTCGAGCAACTGGAGTTCTCGGCGATCATCGCTGATGCGAGAGGTGAGGACGGGCGCCTCGTCGAGCTCGCCGTGATGCTCCGCCAACGCAGTGTCGACGGGTTGCTCATCATTGGCGACAACCAAGGGGAAATTCCTTCCATAGCCGCCTCAGCCAAGATCCCGTGCGTCTACGTCCATAGCCCCACGAGCAACTCTCGAGATGTCGTGCACCTAGTCGACGACTTTGCTGGTGCGGTTACCGTGGTCAACCACTTGGTAGACGTCGGCCGTGCCCGGATAGCCCACATCACCGGTCCCAAGCACTCGCCCGCGGTCCAGCAGCGGGCCCTCGGTGTAACCCACGCTCTTAGCGAGCATGGCCTCCGCCTTGCCGGCCGTGTCAGGTACGGCCTGTGGTCCCAACGCTGGGCACGCCAGGCTATGCGCGAGGTCCTGGCGAAGGCGCCAGACGTCGATGCCATCGCCTGTGGATCTGACCAGATCGCCGCAGCAGCGCTCGAGGTGGTTATGGCTTCGGGGCGAAAGGTCCCAGACGACGTTGCGATCGCCGGCTACGACAACTGGGCCGTCTTTGCCCAGGAGACCGACCCCCCCCTTACGACGCTGGACATGGAGCTCGAGCATTTGGGCGCAGCGGCAGTGAGCGACCTCTTCGCCATGATCGGTGGGAACCGAGTTGGCGGCGGCACTCGTCACCACGAAGGGACCCTGGTGATCAGGGGCTCGACCGACTCCACCTCTCTTGACGGCCGACTAGGACGCGCCCAAGTTCCCAACCGGGTCATGCGGCAGCGAGATAGCTGAGCATGCTTGACAGCTCGAACGTACGTTTGCTACCCTGGTAACGGTAAGCCTCGTGGCCGGCTTGGTGGGCCTCCTCGATCTGAGGGCGAGCGGCGAGATGCCGGCGCCAACCAGTAGCGCGAGAGGAGGCGCTCATGCGAGGGTATGCCCCTACCAGCGGCGTGGGCGAAGCCCCGCCCGCTGAGGCGGGGGACGGGCTGCTCGAGATGGCGGCCGCCTTCGGGGAGGCACTGGCGGGCTTCGAGCCCGAGCGGATGACGGCCCACGACTGCGCCGAGGTGGCCGAGGCCCTGGCCCGTACCGAGAAGGCCTGCGCCGCCGCCCGGGCCAGGGCGGCGGCCAGGGCGGTGCGTTCCGGCGAGCACCGCCGCCGGGGGTTCGCCGACGGCCGGGACTGGCTCGCCTCCCACTCGGGGGCGACCTCGGGCCAGGCCCGCTCCGAGATGCAGGCGGCCGAGGCGGCCGAGGAGCACCCCGCGACTTCGGGGGCGCTGCACCGCGGGGAGGTCTCCCTCGCCCAGGCGGCCGAGGTGGCCCGGGCCGTCTCGGAGGTGCCCGGTTCGGAAGGCGCGCTGTTGGCACTCGCCCGGCGCTCGGGCCTGGGGGCGGTGCGCGAGGAGGCCCGCAAGGTCGTCTCGGGCGTCGCCGACCCCGACGAGCTCTACGCCCGTCAGCACGCTGCCCGCCACCTGCGCCACTGGCGCGACGCCGAGGGCATGGTGCGTTTTGCGGGGGCGCTTCCGCCCGAGGTGGGCATAGGCGTCATGGCGAGCATCGACGCCCTGGCCCACCGCCTGCGCCGGGAGGCCAAGGCCGAGGGCCGCTCCGAGCCCTTTGAGGCCTGCGCCGCCGACGCCCTGGTCGAGCTCGTCCAGGGCCGCTCCGGCGGGGCGGGGAAGCCCCTGGCTGTGGTCAACGTCGTCTGCGACCTGTCCGCCTACCGCCGGGGCCACGCCCACCCCGGGGAGCCCTGCCACATCGTAGGGGGCGGGCCGGTGCCGGTGCGCTGGGTGCGCGAGGCCATGGCCGACGCGTTCGTGAAGGCCGTCGTCCACGACGGGGTGCGGGTGCGCAACGTGGCCCACCTGGGCCGGCACATGAATGCCGAGCTGCGCACCGCCCTCGAGCTCGGGCCGGTGCCCGGCTTCGACGGCGTCAAGTGCTCTCACCCGGGTTGCGAACGGCGCTACGGCCTGGAATGGGACCACGTCCAAGCGGTCTCCCGGGGTGGTCCGCCAGCTACGGTAACCTCCAGGTCCTGTGTAAGCCGCACCACTGGGAAAAGACCGAGCGTGACCGCCAAGCCGGGCCCGGCGAGCCCTGTGCGCCCCGAGAGGGGGACGCTGGCACCACGCCGCTCCAGCTGTGAGCGCCTCGTGCCGGAGCGACCCGTGTCACCCGCGCCCCGAGTTTGATCGCTCCGCCCCGGTCAAGCTCGAGGGCGGTCAGCCCGGCCTATCGGTCGTGGTACGTGCTAAGCGAGCGGAAGCCAACGCGGCAGTGAGATCTGGCGGCGGCGAGGTTTAGTAGAGCGGGGCGGTGAAATCCTCGGCCGGTTGGCTCACCGTAGCCCTGACCAAGACGACGGCGAAGGCCCCCATGGCGAGGGCGAAAATGACCAACAGCGCCACCCCGGAGACGGGAGGGTGCCAACCGTTGGCCACGGTGGCAAACGCGTTGAGAGGCCCGTTTGTCCCCACCGTATTTCGTCGCAGGGCGCCATAAAAATCGACTACCTGGCAGACCACCAGTACCCCGATTATCACCGCCGACAGCCGCAGGGAGGAGCGACGGTCGCCAAAGCGCTCACCTGCCGCCACGCCCGCCATGACGGGTATCCCGACGGCCAAGGCCATGAAGTCCCGGCCCTGGCCCAGGACGCCGTGCTGGCGAGCCTCGACCATGACCAAAACGACAGGCAGCACCGCCCACGCCAAAAGGTTCCCGATGACGGCCGCCGCCCGTCTCCGGCGGGCGAGGCAGACCCCTACCAGGAGCACGGCCCCGAGCGCCGCCAGCCAAGCGACGATGACCAGGGCAGGCGAGGGCGTGTCCATCCAGCCGAAAAAGCCGATCGTCGAGGTGAGCACCAGGTCCAGGCGCTCCAGCGCGAGCACGAAGAGGTGTTGGCCGTTGGTCCCCGGGGGCAAGGGCGTGCCTGGCTCGGTCAAAAACGGGTTGGCGGCGAAGTCCCAGGCCAGGGCGCCAACTCCGGCAACTGCACACGCCACCAGCCACCCCCGCACCACCCGTCTCCTCAACAACGCTCGCCATGACCCCCGGGTGCCCAGGGCCAAGAAGGCGGCACCGATGCAGAGCGCCCACAAGGGCGATGCGGCCCTGGTCAAGAGCAGGACGATCACGGAAATGCCGGCGGCGCCAACGCCGGACGCGCTCACCTCCTCAGGGCCCAGGGAGCACAGCACCATGGCCGCGACCCAGGCGCTGATGCCACTGGAGATCTCGAGGCCGCTCGGGTTCACCGCAGCCGCCAGGTACAGGGCCATAGGGGTAACGGCGAGTGCTAGGCCCGCACCGAGCAACGGCGCCCCCCGGCAACGGCGCAGCGAGGTCACGGCGAGGGCGAGCATGGCCGCCGAGAGCGCCCCGCTCACCAACCTGGCGGCGTAGATGCCTTTGGCCGAGGCCAGGACCAAGGTGGGCAACCCGACAAAGAAGTAGTAGAGGGGCGGGTAGCGGCCTACGTAGGTCTGGGCGGTCACGTCCTTGGCCGACCCGGTCACGGGAGGCTGGCAGCCGGCCGGCACCGTGGGGCGGAACTGGAAGCAGCTCTCGTCATTGGCGAAGTTCACGAAAACCTGAGGCACCCGCACTGTCACGGTGCTTTCCTGCGCTGGGGTGGGGTCAGCCAGCGGCGTGCCCAGCAGTTGGCCCCTGACGAGAGAAGCAGCTCGCATCAGGTGGGCGGGCTCGTCCGGCGCCGAGCCGAGCGGGCTGGCGAACGTCCAGGCTGCCACCGCCACGAAGATCACGCCAAAGGCTGCAAACCAGTTGAGCAGCAGTCTCGGCTGGGCTTGCCGGGCACGGCCGGCCGGTCGTTCCACTGCCGCTCGGACGGGCGGCGGGGCATCGAGGACGGGCGGCGGGGCATCGAGAACGGGCGGCGGGGCATCGAGGGCCAGAGGCACTTCAGCTGTGTCGGTGCGCGTAGTGCGCAAGAACTGCGTCACGACGACCTCATAACTTAGCCCCCAGCCGCTTGGGGGACCGCCAGCTGCCTGGTGCGCCCCGTCGGGCTGGAGGTGCCTACGATTTCTCAGGCTTTATTGGCTCGTCCGTCGTGGTCGTGGCGGCCGCCGTCGTCGTCGTAGCGGCCGCTGTCGTGGTGGTCGTGGGCACCGAGAGGGCCGGCGCCGAGAGGGTCGTCGACGTTGTGGAGGTGCTCGTGGTGACGGCCGGCAGCGTTGTCGTCGTAATCGTTGTCGTGGTCTTGGCAGTCGGGGTGAGGGTCGTGGTGGGGGCCAAAGGCACGGTGGGCCCGAGCCCCGTCGGCTTGGACACCGGGGTGGTGTGTCGTGCGGTCGTTGGCGGGGACGTCTTCGAAGTCCTGGATCTCTTCGGCGGCGAGGTCGACGCCGTCGTCACTGCCGAGCTGGAACTGGTCGGCGCAGTGACCGGGGGCGAAGTAACGGTGGTCGACGTCTCTAGGAGCTCGTCGGGGGTGGTACCTGTCCCCACAGACGAAGTCGGCGCGGTCGGCGCAGTGGTCACGCTAGGTGTGCTCGACGTGGTCGAGCCCAGTGTGGTCGTCGGACCTGCGGCCGCCGCTACCTCCAGCTGGGTCACTTCCGCCTCGAGCGACTTGATCTGGCGCTGTAGCGAGACGATCTCGTGGGCCTCCCGGCGCACTTTGGCGGAGCGTGGTCTGGGCGTCGAGGTGGTCGAGGAAGTCGGCCCTGTCACGGCGAGGGCGGCGGGAGCGGCCGTCGAGGTGGTAGAGGCCGGTGAGGCCGGTGAGTTGTTGGCATGAGAGGTCGGGTTGCCCCCCGGGGAGGGCGGGTTGCCCCCCGGAGAGGGCGGGTTGCCCCCCGAAGAGGGCGGGTTGCCCCCCTGAGAGGTCGGGACGGGCGGCTTGGTCCCCTGAGCCTTTTGGACTGCATTGGTGGCCTTTTGGATGTCCTGCTGGAACTGTGCGTCCTGATGGCGCAGGTACGCGTCCCTCGCTGCCACCAGGTACCTCGACGCCGAAGCGAGGTAGATGTGCGCATCCCGGGCGCTGAGGTTGATCTCAGCCTGCCCCGGGCTGCCCGTCCCGTTCCCGGCCAGCGCGCTGCTGATGCTGCCGCCTGCGACTGCGCCGACCAGCAGCGTTATCGCGGCCGCCACCGCCAAGCGCGCCCGGTTGCGCCGGCGCGCCGTCCGCGTGGCCAGCGCCGCCGCCCGCACCTCCGCCGCTCCGGTCGGCGGGAGCGGCATCATCTTCAAAGCGCTCCGCAGCCTTCCGGCTAGCCCCGCCAGTTCGCCTATGTCGGCTTCGTCGTGGCCCCCAGGGTGGGCTAGGCCCTCTTCCCCTTGCGTGGCCTTTGCGCCCCTGCCACGTTCCTCGCCGGGGCCGGGAGCGCCGGCGGGCCCGTTAGCGCCGGTCCTGCCGGGCCCGTAAGCGCCCCCGGGCCCGTTAGCGCCGGCGCTAAACGAATCGAGAGCCTGGTCGAGGGCGTCGGCCCTCGAAC
The DNA here is from genome assembly GCA_050744045.1 of Acidimicrobiales bacterium. Classification (GTDB taxonomy): domain Bacteria; phylum Actinomycetota; class Acidimicrobiia; order Acidimicrobiales; family Palsa-688; genus JBOGGK01. The sequence continues at coordinate 7,457 of JBOGGK010000299.1, forward strand.
GCTCGTCCTTGTCGGGCAGCTCGGGGTTCACAGCCTCACCTGCCCGCGCAGCGATTCCAGCGCCCGCAACTGTTGCATCCGGACGGCGCCCGCTCGCTTGCCGACCACAGTCCCAACCTCGGCAGCCGAGAGCCCGCAGCAAACCCTCAGCCAGAGGATTTCCTGCTCCGGCTTCGTCAACCTGCCAAAGCCCTTACGCAGCTCCGAGAGGCCTTCGTGGAGGATGGCGACCTCTTCGATGGAGGGCTGTGCCCGGTCCTCGCCTTCTGGACGGTCTGCGATCACGACCAGCCGGGCGCGTCGGCGGTGCTGGTCGGTCGATACGTGCCGCGCGATCGTGAACAACCAGGCCCTGAACGCAAGAGCGTTCCCCCTGAACGCCGACGCCTTGTCGATCGCCCGCATGAAGGTCTCCGAGAGAGCCTCGGCTGCGTCGTCTCGGTTTTGAAGCCTGACCATCAGGTACCCCATCAGCGCCTTTCCATAGGCAAGGTAAGCCGCTTCCCACGAGGAAGCGTCGCCCCGCTTGGCAGCTTCGACGTGCATGTCGTTTAGCGGAGGCGCTGCGCTGGCCGAACTGGCGCGGTTTTCGTCCGGCCCGATTGAGGGACGCACCAGTCCGAGCAGTGTCACTCCTCCCGTGCCCGTGGCCTGCCCTGCCGGCTCGTCATCTACCACCGGGCCCGCTGCGCTCGCCACCGGCAGCGGTCGCGCGGCCGGGCTCCCCGAAGTCCGAGCATTTGCCCCGCCTAGCGGCGCACCCCTCCGGTTCAGCCGAGCCACTCCCAAATACCGTAGCCGGGCTCTGTTGTGGGCGTTCGACCAAACCCTCGCCGCCGCCCCGGGCCGGTCTACCGCTGGCCCGGACGCACCGAGTAGCCCAGGTGCTCCGAGTAGAAGGTGACCGTCACCTCGCCCTGGCCCGCCGACCACCCTCCACCCGTCAGCTTCAGGCGACTTACGGTCATGGGTGTCGAGCTCACCGGGTAGCCGAGGGCAGGCGGCGCCGACAGCACGTGGTAGTCGCCGGCCGTCCCGGTGACGAAGCGAAAGATGTGGGTTGTCTGGTGAGCAGGGCGGCCGCTGCCCACCGCCTCCAGGCGCACTGCCGGGGGCTTCAATGCCACGCCTTGCAGTTCGGCGGGTAGCGGGCTGCCCAGGGAGAAGGTCGCTGCCACCATGCTGCCGGCAGCGGCGGGCGGGACGCTCAGCCACTGGTCGAAGTGGGCGGTATCGCGGGCCAGTAGCCGGGGCCGCCCGCAGCGGTCCGGCACTCGACGGAGCACGAGCCATCCGTCCGCCCTCGCCGCTCGCGTGTAGTGGCAGTACATGGCCTGCATGGTCGCCGGCGGGTCCCAGGCCGTGTTGCGGCTGCCGATGGGGTCGGGTTGGTAGAGGATGAGCGCGGGTGCTTTGACCGAACCGAGGAAGGTGGCGTCCAGGCGGTCGAGGTAGCCGGTGTACGCCGTGTACGCCTGGAGCACCGGTTCGGGGTCCCAGCGCAGCTGGGGATAGGCAAACGACATGGCGTCCTCGAGCGGCTCGGTGGCGACCGTCCGGGCGCGCAACTTCGCCACCAGCCCGGGCGAGAGCGCATCGCCGGTCGCCAGGATCTCCGCCTGGGCAGTGTCTTGGACCCCTTCCCATTGGCTGCTCAGTGCTATGTCGCCCACCTCTTGCGCCAGGGCAGTGGCGTCCTCGATAGGCGAGAGCATCGGCCTCGGCGCCCCGCCGGCGGCCACACAGGCGAGTACCACCGCGACCACCATCGCTCCCGCCTGGAAGGTTGCCGCCGGCCGGGCCACGCTCACGATTGCTATCGCGATCACGACCAAGGAGAAAAAGACCAGGTCGTGTAGGTCGTGGCGGACGAAGCCTTCCTTCAGGGCGTCCCAGGTCCACCCGGCGACGGCCAGCCAGGTCACCGCTTTTTCGAGGTTCGGGCGGTGCCGCAGGGCGAGCGCGTACACCCCAGCCAGGACAGCCAGATCCACCAGGGCGAACCAGTCTTCGGTCTGCCTGCCGGCCGAAGCGCTCATGGCAGGGGCATAGCCGAGCAGCACGGAAAGCGAGCCCCGGAAGTAGCTGGGCAGGTTGGCGAGGCCCTGGCCGGCGGCCGCCCAGGGCACCAGTACGGCGGCGACAAACGGGACGACCGTGGCCACCGCCGCCCGGCCGCCCCGCCCGGGCGGCCGGGCCAACCCCCGTCCCGGGCCCACTGCGGCGAGGAGGAGCAACCCGGTGCACACCAACCCGACGCTGATCTCGACCAGCAAACTGAAGCCGGCGAGAGCGCCGAGGAGGGCCAGCAACACGAGGCGCTGGTGTTTTCCGCCCTGTGCTCGGGCACCGCCGGCCGCGCCGACCCCCTCGCCGGCCGCGCCCACCACCCCTCCGGATGGGCCCACAGCCCCCCCGGCCGCCCCAAGAGCCGCTCCAGCCGGTGCCGTCGAAGCGGGCAGTACCGCTGGGGAGGGGTGCAAACCCGACGCGGGCGCCAGCCCATGCAGTGCGACCGTCCCCGTCCCCGAAAGCGGCCGCAGCGCCGCCAGCGCCAGCCCGAGCGCGACACCCATACCGAGCTCGGGAGCCTCGACGCGGTTGGCGGCGACGACGACGGCCACCCAAGCGGCGGCGGCCGCGGGGAAGAGGCCCCAAGCTGGCCGCAAAGCGGACACGATCAAGGCGGCCAAGCCCCACGTGACGGCGATGGCGTACAGGAGCCCGAGGGCCGCCGTGAGCCGAGCGAACGGGAGGATGTCCTCGACGAAGCCGTACGGCCCGAAGGTGAACAGGGCCTGGGGGCCCCACTGCAGGTGATGGGTGAAAGCGAGGGTTATCCCCGCCTGCCAGGTGTTCAGGCCGGAGAAGACCGGACGCCAGGCCAGGGCTCGCCAGCTGAAAACCGTTACCAGCGCGCTCAGCACGGCGACGCCCCGCCACGAGCCGCTGCCGCCCAGGGCCGCCGGCACGGCGGCCAGCCGCCGGCTCCTCCGGACCTGATCGCCGAAGCGCGGGGCTCGGTGCTCGGCCGCCCGTTCGGGAGCTTCGGTCTGCGTCACTTCAAAAAGCTAGCGTAAGGGCGGCGGCCCTAAACGCCGACCACTACGTCGAATATGCGAACATCCAAGCAGCGAGATGCCTCCCATGTCGCCGGCCTGAGTGCCGGGCGCGCCGTGGTGGCCGCGGTGGCCACAGCGGCGCTAGTCGCCACCACAGCGCTCACTGCCACCGCGGCGCCCGTCGCCACCGCAATGCTCACTGCCACAGCGGCGCCGGTTGCCACCGCCGCGCTCCCGAGCCTGCGCTTCGTGAAGGCCTGGTCGCATGTGCTGCCCGACCCCGGCCACCCGGTCGGGCTGTCCTCTCCCAACG
>JBOGGK010000300.1:0-3947 GCA_050744045.1 Acidimicrobiales bacterium
CCTCGAGGAAGCTCGGCAGCGCGGTGGAGAAGCCGAACAGCAAGGCGGCGCTGAGGGCGCCGAAGGGGCGCCAGCGCCCGAAGATCATGACCGCGAGGGCGACGTAACCGAGGCCGGCGGACATCCCCGCGGAGAACTCGCCCACGTTGCCCACCGTGAACCAGGCCCCCCCTATGCCGGCGATCACCCCGCCCAGCACCACGTTGCGGCCCCGGACAGAGAGCACGTGGATGCCGACGGTCTCGGCCGCCCTCGGGTGCTCGCCGACGGCGCGCGACCGCAGGCCCCAGCGGGTCTTGAACAACCCGAGGTGGATGGCCACGAGCAGGATGACGGCCCCGTAGAAGAAGTAGGTCTGGTTGAAAAGCGCTGGCCCGGCGATCGGGATCTTGTCGAGCAGCGGGATGCCGGCCTGGGCGAATGTCATGCCCTGGTTGAGGTTTTGGTCTGGGCTCAGCACCTGCTCGGTCAAGAAGTTGGTCAAGCCCGTGCAGAAGGCGACGATGACGACGCCGACGATTATCTGGTCGGCGCCGTAACGCAGGGCGAGGAAGGCGAGCAGCGCCCCGAAGATCGCCCCCGCCCCGGCGCCGGCCACCACGCCCAACCAGAGGTTGCTGGTGGCGCTGCTGATCATCGCGGCCAGGAAGGCGCCGGAGAGGAACTGGCCCTCTATGGCGATGTTGACGACCCCGGACCGCTCGCACATCATCCCCGACATCGACCCGTAGAGCAGAGGCGTCGAATAGGCAAAGGACTCGGCCAGCATGTCGACGAAGTTCAGCTCCGAGCCCCGGGTCACCCACACCAGGAACGCCCATAAGAAGGCGAGGACGCCGACGCTGAACAGGGCATAGCTGCCCCGGCCGCGCGTGCGCAGGCACAAGGTGGCGCCGAGGGCGGCGCAGACGGCGGCGAGGAGGACCTCCACCCAGCGCACCGGCATGGCGAGCGGCGCCACGTTGAGAGCGGGGACGGCGCCGAGCAGGAAGGTCGACTGCACATGGGGGCGGGTGCTCAGGCCGAACGGGCCGAGCACCACGGCGGCGAGCAGGAGGAGGAAGATCCCCATCCCCCGCACCCGGGCGCCGGAGATGATCCGGCCTTCGGGCTTGGCCGCCTCGGCTGCCCCCGGCCCGCCCAGGGCGATGACGCTCAACTGCCCCACCCCTTGGTAAACAGGAGGATCTTCCCCGTCCGGCCCTGGCGCAGGTGGAAGATCTCGCGCACCAGCGCCGGTGTCGCCACCAGGAACACGATCACGGCCTGGATTACCGAAGTGAGGTCGATCGGGATGCCGGTGCTCCCCTGCATGTAGCGCCCGCCGGTGCTGAGGGCGGCGAACAGCAGCGAGCCGAGGACAACCCCGAGGGGTCGGTTGCGGCCCAGCAGGGCCACCGTTATGCCGTTGAAGCCGTTGTTGCCTCCGTAGCCGATCGAGATGAAAAAGTCCGTGCCCGCCAGGGTCGACATGCCCGCCATGCCGACCAGGGCGCCCGAGATCGTGAGCACTAGCACCGTGGCCAACCGGGCGTCCATCCCCGCGGTACGCCCGGCCGAGGGGTTGGCGCCGATCACCTTGAACTGGAAGCCGAGCGTGCTCCTGCGCATGAACCACGACGCCCCGGCGGCCACGGCGATAGCGACCAAAAGGCCCACGTTGACCCGTAGCCCGCCCCCGAACAGCTGGGGGAGGTGGGCCGATGCGGGGATGGTGCGCGAGATGGCGTTGTTCTGGCCGGGCTGCTGGAGGGGAGCGGTGGTGAGCAGGTAGTCAAGCAGGTACAAGAAGACGTAGTTGAGCATGATCGTGACGATCACCTCGTGGGCGCCGGTCGTCGCCTTCAAGATCCCGGGGATGAAGCCGGCGACGGCCCCGCCGGCCGCCCCAGCCAGCACGACCAGTAACAGGTGGGGGACTAGCGGCAGGTGCACGCCGAAGCCGACGTAGGTGGCCGCTATCGCCCCGCAGATGAGCTGTCCCTGGCCCCCGATGTTGAACACCCCGGTAGAGAAGCCGAGCGCGATGCCGGTCCCCGCGAGGATGAGCGGGGTCGCCGACACCAGCGTCTCCGAGATCGGGGTGAACACGGTCGTCCAGCCCGACCCGGTGGCGACGGCGTGCCCGACCGCCGAGGGGCTGAAGATCGACCCGGTGAAGAGCGCCCCGTACGCTTCGCCGAGGGTGGAGAAGCTGACGCCGAAGGCATGGCCGGGGGCCGAGGTGAAGTTGCCCCAGGCGGCGAGGGTGGCAGGGGTGCTGGCAACTATCAATACGGCGCCGACGAACAGCCCGATGACCACAGCGAGGAAGGTGACCACGAACAGGTTGCCCTCCGCCAACCACCAAAAGGCGCGCTGCCACCACGGCCGAGGCCGAGCCGGAGGCGCCTGCTCGGGGCCGGCCTGAGCTTGTGGCCCCTCGGTCTCTTCGGCGGCGAGCTCTTCCCCGGGGGCTCGGGCGGTCGTCACGGCTCGCCCCCCTCTGCCAGGACCGACCCGCCTACGCCGCCCGGCGTCGTGCCGGCCTGTTCCACTCCCGCCATCATCAGCCCGATCTGCTCACGGGAGGTGCTCGGCGAGACGGTACCGACCACTCGCCCCCTGAACATCACCGCGATCCGGTCCCCGAGGGCCATTACCTCGTCGAGCTCGGACGACACGAGCAGCACCGCTGCCCCCCGGTCACGCTGTTCGATTATCCGGCGGTGCACGTACTCGATCGAGCCGACGTCGAGGCCCCGGGTGGGCTGGGACGCGACCAGGAGGGTCACCGGGCGCGACAGCTCGCGCGCCACCACCACTTTTTGCTGGTTGCCTCCCGACAAGGTGCCCACGGTCACCTCGGCCGAGCTCGCCCGGATGTCGAACTCGGCGAGCTTGCGCTCTCCGTCGCTCCTCACCCGGCGCAGGTCCCGCGCCCCGAAGCGGGCGTTCGGCTCCTGGTTGTAGACGTCGAGGACCAGGTTGTCGGCGATGGACATCGAAAGGACGAGCCCGTCGACTTGGCGGTCTTCAGGGACGTTGGCGACGCCGGCCCGCAGCGCCCGCTGGGGCGAGGCGTGGGTGAGGTCGGTGCCGTTGAGCTTCACCGCGCCCGAGACGGTGCCGTGCTCCCGCAAGCCGCTGACCGCTTCGGCCAGCTCGGTCTGGCCGTTGCCCTGGACCCCGGCGAGCGCCACGACCTCGCCGGCGCGCACCGTGAGCGAGACGTGGTCGACCACGGTGAGGCCCCGCTCGTCGGTGACGGTCAGGTCCTCGAGCACGAGCACGGGAGGGCCGGGCTCGGCCTCGGCCTTGTTGACGACCAGTTCCACGGAGCGGCCCACCATCATCGCGGCCAGCTCGGCCTCGTCGGCCTCGGCCGGCGTGGTGTGGCCGACTACCCGGCCGAGGCGCATCACGGTGATGCGGTCAGCCACGGCGAGGACCTCTTTCAGCTTGTGGGTGATGAACAGCACCGAGCGGCCCGACTTCGCGAGGGAACGGATCACCCTGAACAGGCCCTCGGTCTCTTGAGGAGTCAGGACAGCGGTGGGCTCGTCGAGGATCAGGACCTGGGCGTCGCGCATCAACGCCTTTACGATCTCGACCCGCTGCTGGGCCCCCACCGGCAGGTTCTCCACCAGGGCGTCGGGGTTCACCTCGAGGCCGAACTCACCGGACAGGCGGAGGATCTCCGACCGGGCCCGGCGGAGGTTGAGCCAGCCGAACCGGCGCACCGGCTCGAAGCCGAGCACGATGTTCTCGGCGACGGTGAAGACGGGGACGAGCATGAAGTGCTGGTGGACCATGCCGATGCCGCGCCGGACGGCGTCGCCCGGGTCGGCGAAGCGGGCCGCTCGCCCGCCGATGCGTATCTCGCCCGCATCGGCGCGCAGCAGGCCGAAAAGGATGTTCCTGAGGGTCGTCTTGCCGGCGCCGTTCTCGCCGAGCAGGCAGTGGAC
>JBOGGK010000301.1:0-7393 GCA_050744045.1 Acidimicrobiales bacterium
GCCAAGCCCGCCGCGCTCACTAGTAGCGTCGCGGCCGTGGCCATCGTGAGCGCCTACGGCGACCCCCCGCCGGGCACGGCGGTGGGCCTGGCTGTAGAAGCCCTCGCCGGGGGCGACATCGTGGGCCTGCCCACCGATACTGTCTACGGCCTGGCGGCCGACCCGTTCCACACCGGGGCGTCGGACCGGCTTTTCCGGGTCAAGGGGCGGCCCCGGGCCGTCGAGCTGCCCGTGCTCGTGGCGGACCAAGCCCAGGCGCTGGCTCTTTGCACCGCGGTCCCCGCGGCCGCCCGCCGCCTGATGGAGCGATGGTGGCCCGGCCCGCTCACCCTCGTCCTCCCCCGCCGGCCCGACCTCAGCGCCGACCTGGGCGAGGAGGACGCCACCATCGGCATCCGCTGCCCGGCCCACCCCGTACCGCTCGCCATCTGCGGGCGCTTGGGCGCGATCGCCACCACCAGTGCCAACCGCCACGGGGAACCGCCGCTCACCACCGCTCGAGAGGTGGCCGAGTCCCTGGGCCCCGAAGTGGCCCTCGTCCTCGATGCCGGCACCTGTGAGGGCCCTCCCTCCACGGTGGTGGACTGCACAGGCGAAACCCCCCGCGTGCTGCGCGAAGGCAGGCTGGCAGCGGTCGAGATCGCCGCCGCCCTGGCCTGACGGGCTGCCGGCTGGACGGCGTCCCGGGCGTAGCCCGGCGCCCGCCTGTAGGCTCGGGGTGGTGCATGCCGACACCGAGCTGTTCGCCATAATCGAATCGGAGGAGCAGCGCCAGAACACCACCCTGCAGCTCATTGCGTCCGAGAACTTCGCCTCCCGCGAGGTCCTGGCGGCGACGGGGTCGGTGCTCACAAACAAGTACGCGGAGGGCTACCCGGGTAAGCGCTACTACGGAGGCAACACCGTGGTGGACCGAGCCGAGGAGCTGGCACGCCGGCGGGCGTGCGAGCTGTTCGGCGCCGAGCACGCCAACGTGCAACCCCACTCGGGCGCCAACGCCAACCTGGCCGCTTACATGGCGGTCCTCGAGCCCGGGGACACCGTGCTCGGGATGCGCCTCGACCAGGGCGGCCACCTCACCCACGGCTCACCGGTCAACGCCAGCGGCCGGCTGTACAACTTCGTCAGTTACGGGGTGGGCGAGAGCGACGAGCGCATCGACTTCGAAGCCCTCGCCGCCTTGGCCTCCGAGCACCGGCCCAAGCTCATCGTGGCTGGGGCGACCGCCTACCCCAGGGTGATACCGCCCGAGCCGCTGCGCCGCATCGCCGACTCGGTGGGCGCCCTGTTGCTCTTCGACGCCGCTCATATAGCGGGCTTGGTGGCCGGTGGCGCCCACCCCAACCCGGTCCCCTACTCCGACATCGTGACCTTCACCACCCACAAGACGCTCCGCGGCCCCCGGGGGGCCTGCATACTGTGCCGTTCCGCCCTTGCCCAGGCCATCGACAAAGCCGTCTTCCCCGGGCTCCAGGGGGGCCCTCTGGAACATGTCATCGCGGCCAAGGCGGTGGCGTTCTTCGAGGCCGCTCGGCCTGCGTTCGCCGAGTACGCCGCCCAGGTGGTACGCAATGCCCGGGCCCTGGCCGGAGCGCTGGCAGGCGAAGGCTTCCGGCTCGTCTCCGGTGGCACGGACAACCACCTCATGCTCGTGGACCTGCGCAGCTTCGATCCTGGCCTCACGGGCAAGGTCGCCCAAGAGGCGCTCGACCAGGCCGGCATAACCCTCAACCGCAACCAGGTACCGGGCGACCCGCGCTCGCCGTTCGTCACGAGCGGGTTGCGCATCGGGACCGCGGCCGTGACCACCACCGGCATGAAGGAGCCGGAGATGGCCGAGATCGCCCGCCTCGTGAGCCGGGTGCTAGCCGCCCCCGGCGACGAGGCCGAGAGGGCCGCCGTGCGCGAAGAGGTGGCCACCCTCTGCTCGAAGTTCGTCCCTTACTAAGACGGCCTGGTGACCCAGTTCCACGAGTACATACCGGTTTTCGCCGTGGCGGCCGTGGTCACGTGGATTTCGACGTTCGTGGTACGGGCGCTCGCCCGCCGGCACACGCTGCTGGTCCTGCCCGACGCGCGTCGGATCCACGAGCGGCCCACGCCTACCGGGGGCGGCGCCGCCATGTACCTCGGGCTGCTGGCGGCGGTGGCGGTGGCCTCCCAGCTGCCGGCGTTCTCCGCCGTGTTCAGGGGGAGCTCCGCCCCGATGGGTATCGTCGTGGCGGCGACCGTCATCTTCGCCGTTGGCCTGGCGGACGACTTCAGGGAGATGTCCCCACCCGCCAAGCTGTCGGGCCAGGTGCTCGCCGGCACCGTGCTTTTCTTCCTCGGCCCGAGCATGATCTACTTCCACGTGCCGCTGGCCGAGACCACCCTGGTTCTCGGAGGCACCGACTGGGCCGTCCTGGCCACGGTGCTGTGGGTCGTCGTCATGGCCAACTCGGTCAACTTCATCGACGGCCTCGATGGCCTGGCCGCCGGCGTGGTCGGGATCGGTGCCGCCGCGTTTTTCGTTTACTCGCACCAACTCGGCGTGCTCAACACCATCTCGTCCGGCAACGCCGGGCCCCTCATCGCGGTCATAATCCTGGGCCTGTGCGTCGGTTTCCTGCCCCACAACTTCCACCCCGCCAAGGTCTTCATGGGGGACGCCGGGTCCATGCTGCTCGGCGTCTTGCTGGCCGCCTGTACCCTCGCCGTCGTCGGCCAGGACAGCTACGACTACAGCGGCAAGACCTACTTCTTCTTCGCACCCATCCTCATCCCGTTCTTCATCCTCGGCATACCGCTGCTCGATACCGTCTTCGCCATCGTGCGCCGGGCCGGCAAACGCTCGAGCCCCGCCGTCGCCGACCTCAACCACCTCCATCATCGCCTCGTGCGCCTCGGCCACGGGCACCGGGCCGCCGTCGTCATCTTGTGGGCGTGGACGGCTCTGCTGTCGGGCCTCGTGCTCTGGTCGGGAGTGACTAATTCCCACAATGAGATAATCCCCTTCGGTGTCGGCGGCCTTTCCATCCTCCTCTACACGTTGTTCGCCCCGAGGGGCCGCACCACCGTGGCCACCGAGACGGGGCCGGGCCCGGCCGGCCCCGTCGCCCTCGCGGACAGCGACCGGGGCGGCACCGGCACCGGCCCCCGCACCGAGTCGGCAAAGGCCGAGGGGGCCGGCGGCCGGCCGGCTGCCCGGCCCCCTGACCGCGGTGGCGCCCCCGACCGGGTCACCGCGCCTGACCGCGGCGGCGACCCAGACCGCGTCACCGCCCCTGACCGCGACGCCGCCTCGGGTGTGGTCCCCACCCGAGTGGCAGCGCCGGCGCCGGTCTCCCGGCGCACCCCGGGGCGTGGGGCGGCCACCTGGCCCGGGCGCCCGGGCGTACCGTGCCGTCCCGCCTCCAGCGGCGGGGTTGCAGGTGGTAGCGGGGTTACGTAGCCTGGGCAGCCGTGGTTGCGCGCAGTAAGGTCCTGCCTGGATGGTTGGACGAAACGGCGTGGGACGCCGCCCACTGCCCGGTCGGCCGTGAGCGCCGAGCCACCCACCGGCAAGGATGGCAAGGCCGGCAAGGATGGCAAGGCTTCACAGGATTACCCGGGCCCGCTGGCCTACGCGGGCATCGGGATGCTCAACGCCGTCTGCCTTCTCGGAGGCGGGGCGTTCGGATGGTGGCTGGACGGCGCGCTGGGCACGCTCCCACTTTTCTTATTGATCGGTTTGACCATTGGCGCCGCTGCCGGGGCGCTCGGTACCCGGGCGGAGCTTCGCCGGTACCGCTAGAGGCGGTCCCCCGCGCGCTCGGCGCCCGGCCGCAACAAATGGCTCGCCAGGCTCATGTACGATGGTCCCGCGCCGGCCGATGGGCACGGCTAGGATTTCCTTCCCGGCTCATAGCCAAGATGCTCGCGGGTCCCTTCGATGCTTCCTGACTTCCCCGTCCTTTACGTCGACGCAATTGTGAGGCGCACGGTCGCCTCGTGCATCGCGCTCGCGATCGTAGCCATCGCTGTGACGCTTTTCATAGGCCAATACCTGGCTGGCGCCGGCATCGTGCTCGGCCTCGGCGGGGCCACCCTCAACCACCGCCTGTTCCAGGTCTCGACCGCCCACTACAGCAGTGCCGGGGGGGGCCTACGCAGGAAGCCCTACGCCGGCAGCGTGGCCGCCCGCCTCGGCGGGCTCACGGCCGTAGCCTTCGGGCTCCTGTTCTTCCTCCGCCCTATGGGCTTCGGCATGGTCGGGGGCCTGGTGGCGTTCCAGTTCCTCCTCATGGCCAACGCCCTCGGCGCGTTGTGGCGTTACCAGCGCCAGCAACTGTCCGGCACAGTACCGGCCGCCAGCCCTGCCGCCGCCTCTGCCAGCGCCGCTCCCGCCAACATCGGCGGGCTCGAGGGGCCAGACGGTGCCTAGCGGCCCCGCCGTCAGGCTTTTCGCCGCCGTCAGCATCCCGGTGGGCGACCACGTCCACGCCGCGCCAGGGGGTGTGCAACTCGACATCGACACGATCTGGTCGACGGTGCTCGCCGCCGTTGCCGTCGTCGGCCTCGGCCTCTACATGCGGTTGAAAGCGACCAGCGGGAAGCCGAGCAAGCTCCAGGTGCTGTGGGAACTGGTCGTTGTCTGGGTGTCGGACCAGGTGGAGGCGGGCCTCGGCAAGAGGTACCGCCACGTCGTGCCCCTGGCGGTGGCCATCTTCGTGCTCGTCCTGGCTTCCAACTGGGTCGAGATCCTCCCCGGGCTCTTCCACAACACCGATTACCTGCCCTCGCCCACGGCCGATGTCAACCTCACATACGCCCTCGCAGCTACCGTGTTCGTGCTCACCAACGGGGCGAGCATCCGCGCCCGGGGCATCGGCGGCTACATAAAGACCTTCATGGTCAGGCCCCGCTGGCTTGCGCCCATACGGGTGATGGAGGAGCTGATGAAGCCGGTCACCCTTTCGTTGCGGCTGTTCGGCAACATCTTCTCCGGCGGCATCATGATCGCGTTGTTGCTGGCTATACCGATCTATTTTTTTCCTGCCACGATCGCCTTTAGCGTTGCTTGGAAAGTGTTCGACATGTTCATCGGGGTGATACAGGCGTTCATATTCGCGCTCCTCACGATCCTCTACTACCAGTTCGCCGTCGCCCCCGAGCCGCACTGAGCACGCCAACAAAACGACACTACAGATAGGAGAAAGCAAAGCAATGGCAAGTATCGAAAAGGCCGTGGAGCTCGCCGGCGCTTTCGCCGGCGGCGGCCTCGCCCTTGGTGGTGGCGCCATCGGCGCCGCCGTGGGCGACGGCCTCGCCGGTAGCCAGACCATCGCCGGCATCGCTCGCCAACCCGAGGTGCAGGGGCGGCTCTACTCGACCATGTTCCTCATCGTGGGCCTGGTCGAAGCGATGTACTTCATCAACCTGGCGTTCACCGCCTTGTTCGTCTTCGTGCTCGCCAAGGGTTAGCCCGATCTGATGGTGGTCGACAAGTGCTAGTTGCCGCTTCCAACTTCTTGGTCCCCAATGCCACTTTCATCGTGGAATGGGTGATCTTCCTGGCCGTGCTCGGTTTCCTCGCCAAGTGGGTGCTGCCGCCCCTCAACCGGATGCTAGAGGGGCGCCAACGGACGATCCAGAACGCGCTCGACGAGGCCGAGCAGGCCACTTCGCGCGCTCGCGAGCTCGCCGAGCAACGCCGCGTCGCCCTCGACGAGGCCCGCCAGGAAGCTCGCTCCTTGAGGGACGAGGCGACCAAGGTGGGCGAGCAGCTGCGCCAGGAGCTGCAGAAAAGGGGGGAGGAAGAGTACCAGCGCCTGGTGTCCCGGGCGGCGGCCGACATAGAAGCTTCCGCCCGTAAAGCCTCCGAAGCGCTCCGGGGCCAGGTGGCCGGGCTGGTGATGGTCGTCGTCGAAAGGGTGTTGGGCGAGGGCATGACCGTCGCCGACCAGCAGCGGCTCATCGACCACGCCATCGCCGAAGTCGAGGCCCAGGGCCACACCGAGGCGGTGGGGGCGGGGGCATTGGCAGGGTCGCCCGGCCCGGGGGGCAGCCGGTAGGTGCACGAGCGCGTCCTGGGCTACGCCGACGCGGTCCTCGACCGGCTGGGGCCGGGCGTCGGGCCGGCGGCGGTAGAGCTGGAAGCGTTTTCCCGCTTCCTCGCCGGTTCTGACGACTTGCGGGGGGCGCTGGGCAGCCCGACCACGCCCGCGCCGGTCCGGCGCACGATCGTCCAGGAGCTCCTCACCGGCAAGATATCGGCGCCCGCGCTCGAGCTGTTGTCTAGCGCCGCCGAGGGCGGGGCAGCGCCCGAGTACGCCGAGGACGTCGAGTCCCTGGCAGAGCTCGCCACCAGCCGTAGGGACGGGCGGCGGGCAGACGAGGGGCCCCTCGGCCGCAGCGCGGCCGGCGACCGCATCGAGGGTTACGCGACCGCCGTGCTAAAAGGCCTGGACGAGCGCCAGCTCGCTAACGTGGAAGATGAGTTGTTCCGTTTCATGCGGATCGTCGAGGGCAACGACGACCTACGCACCGCCATGGCCACGGCAGAGCTCCCGGCGCAAGCCCGCCAGTCCGTCGTGGAGGACCTCTTGGGACGCCACGCCTCGCCCGAGTCGGCGCGCCTCGCTTCCTACGCCGCCCGGGTGGGCCGGCCACGAGACTACCTGCTCCTCTTGGACCGCCTGGTGCAGAGGGTGGCAAGGGAAGCAGACCGAAGGGTGGCAGACGTGAGGTCGGCCGTGGAGATGACCGAGGCAGAGCGTTCCCGCCTGGCCGCCGCCCTCAGCCGGCTCACCGGCTACCAGGTCGAGGTGAGGGTCAGCGCGGAGCCGGAGCTGCTCGGGGGGTTCGTGGCCACGGTGGGTGACACGGTGGTGGATGCCAGCCTGCGCCGCAGCCTGGAGCGGGCCCGGGAGCTCCTGACCGCCCCGGGGCCGGCCCCAGGTAGCCCGGCGCCAGCCGGGGGCTGGCAAGAGCAGCCCGGCGGAAAGGCCGCCAACGGTGCTGCAAGCGAACGCTGAGCACATGGGCGCACAGGAGTAGGGAGACATGGCTGAGCTGAGCATCAACGCTGCGGAGATCGCTGAAGTGCTGCGGCGCAACGTCGAGAACTTCACGCCCGGCGTCAGCGCCGAAGAGGTCGGGCGCATCCGCGACATCGGTGATGGCATCGCCCGGATCACGGGCCTGCCCAACGTCGCCGTCAATGAGCTGCTCGAACTGGAGGGAGGCCTGACCGCACTGGCTCTCAACCTCGACGAGGACGCTATCGGCGCGGTAGTGCTGGGAGAGACCGAGGGCCTCCAGGAGGGGCAACTGGCGCGCGCTACCGGTCAGATCCTGTCGGTGCCGGTCGGCGACGGCCTGCTGGGGCGGGTTGTCGACGCCCTCGGCCGCCCTATCGACGGCCTCGGCC
>JBOGGK010000302.1:0-7584 GCA_050744045.1 Acidimicrobiales bacterium
TACGACGAGTACCAGTCGAAGCTGGCGCACCCCGGCGAGAGGACGATGGCGTCGCCGGGCCGAGCCTGTTCGCCGGCAAGCCCGACTGCCTCCTCCATGGTCCCGGCCTTGCGGACGGGGACGAGGCCCTCGAAGGCGGCGGAAACCTCGGGCGACGACTCCCCGATGGCCACAACCGCCCGTACGGGCGGCACGGTCGTGGCGAGGCAGGAGAGGTCGAGGCCCTTGTTGCGCCCGCCGGCGATCAACACGACGGAGCCGAAGCCCCGTACCGCCGCCTGCACGGCGGCGGGGCTGGTGGCCTTGGAATCGTCGTACCAGGTAACCCCGTCACTTTCAGCCACGAGCTCGACCCGGTGCGGAGGGGCCGGGGTGCGGCGGGCGGCTTCCAGGCAACCCTCGGGGGTGGCGCCGGCGGAGAGGGCAACCGCCATGGCGGCCGCCGTGTTCGCCAGGTCATGGGGCAACGCTCGAGGCAGCTCCACCGCCCCGAGCGCGATCCCACCCGGGCCCTCGATGCTCCCGTCGCGGGTACGCCAGGTTGCGGCGGGGGCCGGTGGGGTGCCGACAGTGCTTGCGGCGGCGGCGCCGAAGGAGACCAACCGTACCCCTGCGGGCACCGAGGCGGCGGCGGCGGTGACTACAGGGTCGTCGGCATTGAACACCACTGTGCTCCCCGGTACCTGGTTGGCCCAGATACGTTGCTTGGCCCGGGCGTAGTGGTCGAGGCTCGGGTGCCAGTCCAGGTGGTCGGGCGCGAAGTTGAGCCAGCAGCTCACGTCGGGCCGGAAGCCCTTCGTGTAATGGAGCTGGAACGACGAGACCTCCGCCACGATCACGGCATCGCCCGGGCCAAGGTCGTTCACGGCCTCCAGCAGCGGGTACCCGACATTGCCGGCCGCCACCGCCGGATGGCCCGACGCGCTCAACATTGCCGCCACGAGCTCGGTGACCGTCGTCTTGCCGTTCGTACCCGTAATGGCGACGAGCGGGCATGTCCTGGCGGGGTGAGCGGTGGCCCGGAGCGCGAGAAGTTGTTCCCAGCCCAGCTCCAGCTCGCTCAGCACCGGCACGCCGGCGGCCTCGGCAGCCACCAAAGCGGGGTGGTCCACATGCACACCAGGGCTGGGGACGACGAGGTCGGCCTGACGGGCGAGCTCGCGCCCCCGGTCGGGCCGGGGAGCGAGCACGAAGGTGGGCTCGGTGCCCCCGCCGGGTAGAGCGCCCACCGCTGCCGGGCTGTCCTCCAGTACCAGGACCTGCCAGCCGCTGGCCAGCAGCCAGCGGGTGGCGGCCCGCCCGCTCGAACCGTACCCGATCACAAGGGCACGTCCCGGCTCAGGGCCGCTCATGCCGTGCCGCCGTGAGCGAGGAAGTCGGCGTAGAACATCCCGAGAGACAGCGCCGTGAACAAGCCCGCCAGTATCCAGAACCGGACGATGACCGTCGTCTCGGGCCAGCCCAGGAGCTCGAAGTGGTGGTGGATCGGGGCCATCCGGAACACTCTTCGCCCGAACAGACGGAAGCTCGCCACCTGGGCTATCACCGACAACGTCTCCAGGACGTAGAGACCCCCTATCACGGGGAGCAACAAGTCGACGTTCTCCAAGAGCGCGAGCACCGCGACGGCAGCACCGATACCGAGCGACCCGGTGTCGCCCATGAAGATGCGAGCCGGGGCGGCGTTCCACCAAAGGAAGCCGGCGCACGCCCCGATCAAGCTGGCCGCCATCACCGCTTCGTCCAGCGACGCTGGGTTCCTGTAGATCACCTCGTGCTTCAGTTGGTAAAAGCCGATGACTGTGAAGGCGGCAAAGGTGAAAGCGGACGAGCCCGAAGCCAACCCGTCGAGGCCGTCGGTCAGGTTGACGGCGTTGGTACTGCCGACGATCAGCACCACGGCCATGATCACCCAGCCCACCTTGCCCATCTGCAGGCCCACGGAGTCGAAGCGGGTGAACGACAGGTGCGTGTCGACGTTCAGCCACAACACCGCCACCAGGGCAAACCCAATGGCTACGACCAGTTGGCCCGCGATCTTGGCCCGCTTGTTGAGGCCCAGGCTGCGCTGGCGGGTGACCTTGAGCCAGTCGTCCACGAACCCGACCAGGGCCGCCGCGCAGATGGTGAGCATGCCGATCAGGCCACGCGTGGTGAACGTCGCTGACACATGAGCCACGCCGTAGCCGGCCACGGCCGCCCCCATTATGGCCAGGCCGCCCATGGTCGGCGTCCCCGCCTTGGAGAAATGGCCCGCCGGGCCATACTCGCGGATCTGCTGGCCGATCTTGCGGACGCGCAGCTCGCTGATGAGCAGGGGCGTCCCCAGCATGGCGACCAGGAGGGACACCCCCCCGGCAATGAGCAGGGCCTTCACGGCCGTCCCCGCCCGGGAAGCCCGTGGCCGGCGGGGTTGGTTGGACCGGCGGGGTTGGTTGGACCGGCGGGGTTGGCGCCGCGGGCCAGGTCGGAGCCGGCGACGGACCGCAGTGCTCCCCGGGCCACTTCTACGTCATCGAAGGGTTCGACCCGGTCGCCGAAATCTTGACTGGTTTCGTGTCCTTTCCCGGCTATCAGCACCACGTCGCCGGCCCTTGCCATACCGAGAGCCCCGGCGATCGCCTGCGCCCGGTCGACGTCCACCAGCGGCGCTGCGCCACGCACGCCACTGGCAACCTGCTCGATGATGGCCAGCGGCTTTTCCCGGCGGGGGTTGTCGGAGGTGATGATCACAATGTCGGCCAGGGCCCCGGCTACCTCGCCCATAAGTGCCCGCTTGGACCGGTCGCGGTCTCCTCCGGCGCCGAACACGACGATGACCCGAGCGCCAGGCGGCCGGGCGCGCCCGCCGCTGCCCTGCGCCAGCTCACGCGCCGCCCTGAGCGACTCCGCGAGGGCCGCCGGGGTATGCGCGAAGTCGACCAGAACGCTGAAGGGCTGGCCCTCGTCCACCGTCTCGAACCGCCCCCTGACCGACTGGACCGAGGCGAGGCCCCGGCTGAGCGCGTCCCAGCCGACGCCAAGTTCTCTCGCCGTGGTGGCGGCGGCCACCGCGTTGGCGACGTTGAAGCGCGCTCCCATTTTGATCTGGAGCCGTTCTCCCCTCCAGGTGAACGAGGCGCTACGTTGCCCGAGGACGATCTCGGTGGCGTCCTCGGGAGAGAACGTGACCAGGGGGAGCCCGCTGGCCGCGAGCCTCTCCACCAACCGGGCGCCCCAAGGGTCGGCGCGGTTGACAACGGCCAGGTGCACCTGGCCCGGTCTGAACAGTTTGGCCTTGGCTTCGAAGTACGCCTCCATGGTCGGGTGGTAGTCGAGATGGTCCTGGCTCAGGTTGGTAAACACGCCAGCGGCGAACTCGGTGCCATTGACCCTGTACTGGTCCAAGGCGTGAGACGACACTTCGATGGCCGCTGCCGTCACCCCGCTGTCGCGCAGTTCCGCGAGGCGGCGCTGGAGGCCGGGCGCGTGTGGGGTGGTGCGTACGCCGGTGAGCGTGCCAATCACGCCAGAACGCCAGCCCTGTGCCTCGAAGATCGCCGCCAGCAGGACGCATATCGTGGTCTTGCCGTTTGTCCCCGTCACGCCGACCAGCTTCATAGCGGTCGAAGGGTGCGACCAAAATGCAGCCGCCACCGGGCCGACCGCCGCTCTCACCGATGGGACCACCACTTGCGGTACAGGCGCAGCCGTGGGGCGTTCGCACAACGTCGCGATCGCCCCCCGCCGGACGGCTTCGGCGACGAAGTCGTGGCCGTCGGCACGAGAGCCCCTCACGCAGGCGAACAGCGCACCGCGGGTCACTTCGGACGAGGCCAGCACCACGTCGGTGACCACGGGGCCACCAACGGCACCGCTCCCGGGCAAGGACGGGGCGGCGGTAGATGGCAGCAGGACCTCGGCATCGCCCAGCCCTGCCGCAACGAGCAACGCTCCCAAGTGCACTGCAGGACTCGTCAAGCTCCCTCGACCCTAGCGGCCCGGCCCGGCGGGCGCAGTGATCGGTGCAGTGGTCAGCGCCGCGGTCGGTGCACTGGTCGGTGCAGTGGTAGGTGTCGCCGCGGGGACCGTGGTCGTGCTGGCGAAAGCGGGGCCGGCGCTGGTGGTGGTAGGGGCCACGACGGTGGTGGCTGTCGTGGCCGACGTGGCCGCAGTCGTGGCAGAGCTAGCCGTGCCCCCCGTCAGGGTGCTCCCGCTGCCGAGTGCAGTAGTGGTCGCGCCCAAGGTGGTGGCGGAGGCCGTCGTGTTGACCTTCACGTTGGGCACACCCGACAAGCCGGGCAGGGCTGGGCCGGCAGCTTCGCCTTCGGCCCCGTAGGCGCTGGCCTGAGGCAGCCCCGGGACGGGCGGCTCGGGCTTGTGGGGCGGGACTCCTAGTTCCTGGAGGGCGTCGCGCATGATCATGGCGAACACCGGGGCAGACGCCTGGGCACCGTACTGGTGCGTCCCCACCACGACGGCCATGGCCGTTACCGCGGGATCCTCGGCGGGGGCGAACCCAGCGAAGCTGGAAATGAAGTAACTGTTGTAGTAACCGCCCCCCGGCCTGGGGTAGAGGGCGGTCCCGGTCTTCCCCGCGACCGTATAGGGCTCCAGGTTCGCCGCCGTGCCCGTGCCCACCCGGACGACGCCCTCGAGCATCGAGGTCATCTCGCGGGCCACCAGGGCGCTCACCACTCGGTGGGGCTTCGGCACAGGGAAGAGGTGCTCGTGGCCCTCGGCGTCGACATAGCCGTCCACCAGCCGGGGGGCGACGAACATCCCTCCGTTCGCGATGGTGTTGTAAGCGTCGAGCATCTGGATGGCCGTCACGGCGACGCCCTGGCCGATGGGGACAGTAGCGATCGTGGTGCCCGACCACTGCGACGGCCCGGGCACGAGCCCCGCAGACCCGCCGGGGAAATCGATATCGGTCCGTTTGCCCATCCCGAAGGCACGGATGTAGCGCAGCAGGGTGGGCAGCCCCATCCGCTGGGCTATTTCGACCGTCCCGATATCGGAAGAGTGGGCCAAGATATTGGGTGCCGACCAGTCCAAGGTGGGATGGGCCCAGGCGTCAAAGATAGCTGTGCCGGCGACGTCGATACTGTTGGGGACCTGGAACACTTGCGACGGCATTATCGCGCCGCTCGCCAGGGCGCCGGAGATAGTGACGAGCTTTTCGACCGAACCCGGCTCGTAAACAGTCGTGAAGGCCGACGCACTGGGGGACTCGACCGGCTGGGCCGCGGCCAAGGCCTTCCCGCTGGCAGCGTTGGCGGCGGAGCCGGCGGCGGCCGAGGAGGGGACGAAAGATATGGGCAGTGCCGGAGGCTCCTGTTCGGTGACGGGTTCGGAACGCGTGCGCATCGTGAGGTCGGCCACCGCCAAGAGCTCACCCGTGCGCGAATTGATTATGAGCGCCATACCGCTTTGGGCCTGAGCGGCGACGATAGCGCGAGCTAGGGCCTCCTCGGCGTCGTACTGGAGCGGTTCGTCGATGGAAAGCACGACGTCGTCGCCCCGCACCGGAGCCCGGTACTCCCTCAGCCCGCCAGGTATCTGGTACCCGGCCGGGTCCATGTCGGCCACGAGCTTGCCCGGCCTGCCCTCGAGGAGGCCGTTGTACTTGTACTCGAGGCCACCGAGGCCCTGCCCGTCGGTCCCCACACTCCCGAGAAGAGGCGAGGCGAGCGGGCCGGCAGGATAGAACCGCTTGGGCTCCTCCATGGTGTAAATGCCGGGGACCACATTGTCGTCTATCAGCTTTTCGACTCTGGCGGCAGTGGTGTCGGGCACGGTATGGGCCAGGTAGACGAACCCGCTAGCTTCGCTGAGCTCGTCCTGCAAGGTGAGCTCGGGCAAGGCCAGGGCGCGTGCCAGAAGGGCTGCCTCGGCCCGGGGGTTGGTCACCTGGTAGGGGTCGGCGTAAATGGTCTTCATGGGCACCGACATAGCCAGTTCGTCGCCATTGCGGTCCAAAATGGCCCCTCGCTCGCCCAGGTAGGAAACCTCGTGCACGTACTCGGACCGGGCAACTTCCCGGTAACGAGCAGAACCGATCCCCTGGACGAACAGGAGCCTGGTCAATATGCCGCACAAGCACGCCGTCATCGCCGCCATCGACACCAGGTAGCGAGCCCGGCTGCGCCGGGCCGGCCGGTGCCCCGCCCGGAGCGGTCCGGAGCGCCTGGTCACCCCGGCCTGGTAGCGCCCCCCGGCCTCGCGGGGCACCGCTCCCGGCAGGCGGCGGCGGCGCCCCCCGCCTGGCCGGCCGTTCACGGGCTACCGCTCAGGAACGGTTTGACCGCCGGCCAGTTTGCGTCCCCCTCCGGCGCCCGCACCACGCCGGCGGTGGCAGACGACGCCGCGGACAGGGCGGCGGGGACGCTGGTACTAGCGGTGCCGGTGGCACTGGAGGTGCCGGCGGTACTGGCGCTGCCGGCGGTGCCGGCGGGACGGGTGGCACTGGGGGTGCCGGCGGTACGGGTGGCAGTGACAACCGAAGCCTCCGGCAACTGGGCCGGGCCCCCCGGATGGGCCGATTTGGCGTGCAGGTACGTCACCGACCCGGGCTGCTGCATCCCCAGCGGGCCCTGCGCGACAGAGACGATGCGGGAGGGGGCCTCGAGCTCGGCCACGGTCAAGCGGAGCTTTTCGTACGTAGCTTGCTGGGCGCTCGCGCGCTGCTGGAGGTGGTCCAACCGGAACTGGTTCTCCGCGATGAGCACATGAAGGGCGACCAGGCCCATGGCGACTACGCCGAGAGAGGCGACGATGCTGGAGACCAGGAGAGGTCTCCGGTTCGGGCGCCGCCGAGGCGGGCGCCGGACCAGGCGGAGGCTGGCCCGGCTGGCCTCGGCGCTAAGCCCAGCGGGCTCGGGGCCATGGACCATCTCGTCGCCAACGGGCTCCGCGCTGGCAGCCGGGGCGCGTACATGCAACCGGGGTTCGGCTGAGCTCACTGGGGACTCCTTTCCCGAAGGACTTCGCTTACTTGTGAAGGGCCAAGTGCCTCGGCGGCGCGTAGGCGGGCGCTGGCGGCACGGGGGTTGGCAGCCACCTCCGCCGCCGACGGCTTGCGGGCTCCCCGGTTGAGCAGCCGTACCCGGGGTACCGCGCCGCACCCACAGGGCAACCCAGGTGGGCAGGTGCACCCGCCGGTGGCCGCCGCCAGGAGGCGCTCCTTGGCCACGCGGTCCTCGCCCGAGTGGTAGGAGATGACGACGAGCCGGCCGGCGGGAGATAGGAGCTCGATGGCGGCGTCGATGGCCACGGGGAGGGTCTCCAGTTCGGCGTTCACGGCGGTCCGCAGCGCCTGGAAGACCCGCTTGGCCGGGTGGCCCCTCCGCCTCGCCGGGGCGGGGACGGCCGAAGCAGCCGCCTCAGCCAAGGCCAGCGTGGTGGCGGGTTTGGCACGGGCGACGGCGGCGGCGATGCGACGCGCGAAACGTCCCTCGCCGTGGGCGGCGAACACCCTGGCCAGCTCGTCCTCGCTGCTGCGGGCGATCAGTTCTGCCGCGGTCATGCCCTCGCTCGGGTCCATCCGCATGTCGAGGGGGGCGTCGAAGCGGTAGCTGAACCCGCGCTCGGGCCGGTCCAGCT
>JBOGGK010000303.1:0-8893 GCA_050744045.1 Acidimicrobiales bacterium
ACGAGGTCCAAGAAGATGCCCGCCTCGACGATGAACGGGAACGTCGACACGAGAGTGATGGCCCCCAAGAACACCCCGTTCTCGGTTATGAGCCAGCCGATCAGCTGGGCGATGGTGTGGCGGCGGACCACCATCGCGAGGCCGCCGAGCAGTACCAGCGCGGTGGCAAGCGGGACCGCAGAAGAAGCCACCACTCCTTTGGGCAGGTCCTGGGGTTGGATGACCAAGAAAGCAAAACCGGTGAGCAGGGCACCGATGATGAGCGAAGTGGACAGACCCGTAGAAAGCGCGGCGTCGCGCCGCAGGTCGAGCCGCTGCAGGAGCAGGCGCCGGGTGGCGACGGGGATGACGATGCCCTTGATCGCCAAGGTGATGAAGGCGAGGGCCCAGAGCTCGCCACTGGCGAAGTGGAACGCCATTACGCCGGCGGCGAAGGACAGCGCGATCGACTGCACGGCGTAGTACACGACGTAGCGGTTGAACAGCTTGGAGCCGAGGCAGGCGAACGCCGTCATGAGCATGACCACCGAGCTCAAGGTGACGAGGGCGCCGGGGACCGAAGAAGATGACAGGCTCTCCACGCTGCGGCTCACCGCTACCGCCACGTGCACCCTACACGCTCACCACGTAAGAGGTGACGACCCCGACGAGCGAGGTCAGGAAGGCTGCGCCGATGAACTCGGCGATGCGGAAGAAGCGCAGTTTGGCGAACGAGGTATCGATGACAACTATCACGGCACCGCAGATCGCCAGTTTCCCCAAAAGGACAGGTACCCCGAGCAGCGCGCCGGCGAGGCTGTTGGCGCTGCCCCCGAGGCCCCAGGGGAGGACGAAAACGTTCATGAAGATAGCCGACAACAAAAAGAACTTCATCCACGAGCCCCACCGGGCAATCGCATAGAGGCGGCCTGAGTACTCGAGGGAGCGGCCCTCTTCGATCATGGAGACCTCGATGCTGCCGGTGGGGCTCTCGATCGGTATCCGCCCGTCCTCGACGAGCACGATCATGAAGAACGCCACCGTGCCCAGCACGTGCGCGGGCAGCACGAGGGCCCACGGCGAGGCGCGCACCGCGTGGTTCATCAGGTAGGGGTTGTCCGACGCCGACAGCACCCCAACGGTGAAAAAGACCAGTATCAGCGCCGGCTCGACCAGGCTCCCCATCCAGGTCGCCCGGCTCGCCCCCAAGCCACCAGTCGGGCTCGCGGTGTCCAGCGCGGCCAGCGCCGCCGCGAGCGCAGCCAGGGTGAGCACGAACGCCCCCCCGATCAGGTCTCCCATGAACGCCAGCGGCAACGGGACGCTCGTGATGATCGGCACGATGGCGGAAACCGCCAAGTAACAGGAGAAAATGACGAATGGTGCCCCGAGGAAGACCCAGGAGGCCTGGTCGCTGACCGCCTGCCCCTTGCGCAGGAGCTTGGCCAGGTCGCGGTAGGGCTGCAGCACGCTCGGGCCTCGCTTGGACGCCACCACCGCCTCGGCCCGCGTGAGGGCCCCTACGTACAGCGGCGCGAACACGACCATCACCAGGCTCTGCAGCGCCTGGATGCCATATGGCACGCCGGCTAACCCCCGCCCCGGACAACGGCTTGCGGCCGCAACAGGGCACAAGCAGCGAAGCGGCACCACATCAGCCCGCTCCCAGCGCTCATCACGGCTCCTTCCTTCGACGTCGTTTGCAACCAGTCGGAGTCAGAAGCCATCATCCGTGCTCGTCGCACGGCAGCGCGCGGGCCTCATCGCGTTGATCGCTTTTTAGCACAGGGGCCCGGAAGAGGTCAAGCCCCGCCGCCCCGCCCGGGCGCTCCCCTGGCCGTGCGCCGAATGCCGCAATGGGCAAGTAGCATGTGCTTCTAAGCGATGAAGCCCGCGACCTTTGCCAGATTGGCTGATGGCTTCTACCGAGACTGAACCGGTGGAAGCCAACATGGTACCTTCGATCCTGTACCCCGAGAGCCCCGGCGAAGTCCCGGCTCCGCTCAAGCCGGACGAAAGAGAGCGGCTCGCCGGCGACCTCAACTTGGACCAGGTCTTCGAGGCCGTCAACTCTGGCCGGGAAGACCTCGACCTGTTACCCCTTTTCTACTCTCCGCTCACGAGCCTCGACCAAGTTGCTTACCGTCACGAGGTGCTGGCGGACTTCGAGCGGCCCCCTGTCATGGACGTCGTCAAGGCCTTCGGCCAGGAGATGAGCCACTCCCGCGTCATACTGTCCACGGCGCGCTCACTACACAACCGCTGGCAGGAGAAGCGGCTTTTCGTGGACGCCGTCTCCGTCTACTGCAAAGCGGTCAGTGGGCTGGCTACTGGCCTGTCCGAGCTGCGCCCTTCCTCTCGGGGCTTGCAGGCCCTTACCGGCTACGTCTGCACTTATCAGTCCTCTCCCGGTTTTCAGGAGCTGGTGGACGGGGGGCAAGAAGTCGTACGGGCCTTGAAGGCCGTCAGGTACGGCCTCCACATAAGGCCACCGCGCGTAACCGTCCTGGAGTACCAAGGGGAACCTGACTACGCCAAAGAAGTGGAAGAGTTCTTCGCCAAGTTCAGGGAAGGTGCGGTAAAGGACTTCACAGCCAAGCTGGCGGACCCGTTGGACATGAACCAGGTCGACGGCCGGGTGCTCGACCTCATAGCCCGCCTCAACCCCGGGCCTTTCGAGAGGTTGGACCGGTACTTCGAGCGCCACCAGGGCTTCCAAGACCCCGTCGTGACCTCGTTCGAACGCGACTCCCAGTTCTACCTTTCCTACCTGGAGTACATCGGGCCCTTGCGCGCTGGCGGGCTGGGCCTTTGCTACCCACGGCTATTTTCCGCCACCGGGCAGGCGCGGTTGCACGGCCTGTTCGACCTGGCGCTCGCGGCCAAGCTCAGCGAGCGCAGCCCCGACGGCGCGGGAACGGCAGCAAACGGCCCGGAGCGGAGCCGGCGGGTCTCGGACGGCGCGGGGGTGGTGACCAACGACTTGGAGCTGCGCCCCGGTGAACGCATAGTGGTGGTCACCGGGCCCAACAGCGGAGGCAAGACCACCTACGCCCGCGCCATGGGCCAGGTCCATTACCTCGCCAGCCTCGGCTTACCGGTCCCGGCGAGGGACGCCAACCTCGTCCTGGCCGATGCCGTGTTCACGTCCTTCGAGCAAACTGAACAGCTCGACAAAGCCCGGAGCCACCTGGAAGACGAGCTCATACGGCTGCACGAGGTGGTCGAGCGAGCGTCAGCCCGCACGGTCGTCATCATGAACGAAAGCTTTTCCTCCACCACGCTGCGCGACGCGGCTGTGCTCGGCAAAGCCGTCCTCAACCAACTGCTGGCCTGCGGCGCTCTCTGCCTGTTCGTGACCTTCGTGGACGAACTGGCCGCCGCCAACGACGCGACGGTCAGCGTGGCCGCGACGGTAGACCCTGCCGACCCGACGGTGCGCACCTACAATTTCGTCCGCAAACCCCCCGAAGGCCGGGCCTATGCCGCCGCCCTGGCCGAGCGCTACGGGCTCAACTACCGTGCCGTCGAGGAGCAGATGACAGCATGAAAGTCCTGCTCATGCACCCAGACGAAGACTTCTCTCCGGGCCGGGAACTGCCGCCCGAGAGCGACGACCTCGTAGAGGACCTCGGCCTTGGCACCTTGTTCCAGGCCATGGCCAAGGGCGACAAGCTCATTTTTGCGGTCAGCAAAGCGGCCCTGCTCTCCCCTTTGGGGCGACCAGAGCCCGTCGTCTACCGCCAGGCGGTCCTCGCCGACTTCACCGCCCACCCGGAGCTGGCCGAAGGACTTTACTCTCTCGCTACCGAAGCGCTCCAGAGCCACCAGAGGCTGACGTTCTGGGGCCTCAACCGCTCCCCTGAGAGCGTCCGCTACACGTCCGTGCAGGCGCTCGAGATGCTGACCGGCTACCTGGTCCGCTTGCGGCGCCTGGTGGGCGAGCACGAGCCGGACATGGCGTCCCCGGCCTTGGCCCGTTTGCGCTCCACGGTCCTCACCGAGCTCGGGGACGACTACATGAAGCCGCTCCAGCACCACCTGAACGAGCTGAAGCTGCCCCATGGCCTCGCCATGAGCGCCCAGCTCGGGGTCGCCAACAAGGGCACGGCCTACATGCTTCACCGGGTCCCGCCGCGCCGCCTACGGGACCGCCTGGCCGGGCGGGGGCCGGCCAGCTACAGCTTCGCGATCGCCGAACGCGACGAGAGCGGGATGCGAGCGTTGGGAGAGCTCCAGGCTCGGGGGGTCAACATCGCCGCCAACGCCCTCGCCCAATCCGTCGAGCACGTATTGTCTTTTTTCCGGGCACTCCAGACCGAGCTCGCTTTTTACCTCGGCTGCTTGAACCTCCGCTCAGCCCTGACGGAGAAGGGCGAGCCGATTTGCACGCCGCTGCCCTTGCCCGCGGATCAGGCCGGCTTCTCGGCGGCGGGCCTCTACGACCCCTGTCTGAGCCTCCTCGTCGGGGACCGGGTGGTCGGCAACGACGTGACAGCGGACGGCAAGAGGCTGGTCGTGGTGACGGGGGCCAACCGGGGCGGGAAGTCGACGTTCTTGCGCAGCGTCGGCCTGGCCCACCTGATGATGCAGGCCGGAATGTTCGTGGCCGCGACGTCGTTCGCCGCCAGCGTGGCCCGCCGCGCCTTCACCCACTTCAAGCGCAACGAGGACACCTCCATGCAAGGAGGGAAGCTGGACGAGGAGCTGGCCCGCATGAGCGTCGTGGTGTCGCACATATCGCCGGGTTGCCTGCTTTTGTGCAACGAGCCCTTCGCGTCCACCAACGAGCGCGAGGGCTCGGACATCGGGCGCCAGGTGTTCCTGCCTCTGGTGAACGCCGGTGTCAGGGTCTACCTGGTGACGCACCTTTTCGACCTGGCCCAAAGCCTTTACGAGGGCGACACCGCCCCTGCCGTCTTCCTCCGGGCGCCCCGGCAGGGAGGGCCTCAACCTTTCAAGCTGGTAGAGGGAGCCCCGGAGCCGACGGCCTATGGCGAGGACGTCTACCGGCGGGTGTTCGGGCGCAGCCCGGCCGGCGCGCTGGCGACGTCTCCCGGTGACGACCCAGCCGGCGTCGGCCACCCGACCACGGCCTCGTAATAGTCCGAGGCGACAAATTTGCCGGCGGCGAAGAACAATGCCCAAACACTGCCCTTCTTGGCGCTCACCGTACCCGCACCTCCGCCGCCGGGCCCGCAGATGGTAGCCACCAAGTGCTCGATGACAGCTCCCTGAGAGCACACGGCCACCGTCTCGCCCGAGCGAGCCAGTCCCACGATCCTGCGTTGGCCCAGGCCTGGTGCCGCAGCGTACTCCTCCTCTCCGAGGCTCGGCTCCAGTTCTATATCCACTCGGAGGTCGGCAGCCAGGGGAGCCAGCGTCTGCACGCAGCGGGTGCGGTCGGCCGACAGCAACCGCTCCGGGGAAAGGGCGGGCAGCGCCCACCGCAACGCCTCGGCCTGCCGCCGTGGGTACCACGGTCAAGCATCGAGAGCGCCCGCCACGAAGCGGCTGGCCTCACCACTGGGTCAATGCCTGCTGCATGAGCACCTGAAAAGGCGCCGCTTCGGGTGGCAGTGACGGTACTCGGTCAAAGGGCATGGCCTCAGCTAAATTAGGCACGGGGCGCCGGGAAGCCTGGTCGGTATGTCCTTCGCGCGCGAGAGGAGCCATGCCCACCACCCCAGTCGCCCTGATCCCCGGCTTCGACCCCGTGACCGGTTCATATCTCGGGGTAGGCCTGGCCATCGCCGTGGTCGTCGTGGCCAGCCGCACGTTCGCCCGGCGCACGGGGGTCCCCTACCCGGTGTTCTTGGTGGTCGCCGGCTCGGCCGCGAGCTTCGTACCCCACATGGGTAACGTCGCCTTGGAGCCCCAAGTCGTGTTCCTCGGGTTCCTACCGCCCCTCGTCTACCACGCAGGGGTAGTGACCTCGCCCCGCGAGCTGCGGGCCAACGCCCTGCCGATCGGCCTCGGCGCGCTCGGGCTCGTCCTGGCCACGACCTTCGTGGTGGCCAGCGTGGCGTGGGCGGTGGCGCCGGTGCTCGGATGGGTGGGCGCCTTCGTGCTCGGCGCGGTGGTCGCGCCGACCGACGCGGTAGCGGCAACCTCAGTGTTCGCCCGGCTCGGGGTGCCGCCGCGGGTCACCACCATCCTCGAGGGGGAGAGCCTGGTGAACGACGGCGTCGCCTTGGCCCTGCTCACCGTTGGCATCGCCGCCGTGGCGGCGCCGACCAGCTTCGTCGGGGGGCTGTTGGAGTTCGTCAAGGTGGCCGGCGGTGGCACTGGCTTCGGCCTGGTTGTGGGCTGGGTCGCGGCGCGTGTGCGCCGTCCCATCTCCGACCCGGCGTCGCGGATCGTCGTCTCTTTGCTCGTACCCTTCGTGGCCTACCTGCCCGCTGACGCCCTCGGGCTCTCGGGCGTTCTGGCCACCCTGGCCACCGGGCTCCTGCTCGGCGAGCGGCCGGCTTCGGGCATCGGGGCAGCCGGGCGGATCCGCATGAACGAGTTTTGGAACGTGCTCGTCTTCCTGCTCGAGTCGTTGCTGTTCGTACTCGTGGGGCTGCAGCTGCGCCACTTGCTGGCGGCCATCGGAGGCTACCCGGCGGGCGAGGTGGCCGCGCTGGCCGGCGTGAGCGTGGCTGTGGTCGTGGTCGTGCGCCTGCTGTGGTGGCTGGCCATCCCGACGCTGCGCTGGCGGCCCGAGGGCCGGCTTATCGACACGGGCGACGTGCCCAGGCCCGAGCGCTTGGCGCTCGGGTGGTCGGGGCTCCGGGGCGCGATCTCGCTGGCGGCGGCGCTGTCGGTGCCCACCGCAGTATCGGGCCACCAGTTCCCGGGCCGTGACTTGGTGGTCTTCACGACCTTCTGTGTGATAGTGGTCACGCTCGTCGGCCAGGGGACCTCGCTTTCGCCCCTGCTCCGGCGCCTCGGCCTGGCCGGCACCGAGCAGCACCAACGCCAGCGGGCCCTGGCCGAGCGGCGCTGCGCCGAGGTGGCGCTGCGGGTGGTCGAGGATCTCGCCCTCGACGGCCAGGTCAGCGAGGGCACGGCCGAGCTGCTGCGACAGCGTTACGAACACCGCCTCGAGCGCGCCCGCATGCTCGTAGAGACCGGCGAGCGCGGAATGACCGAGGGCAGGATCGCGCTGAGCGCCTTGGAACAGCGCCTGCTCGCCACCCAATTCCAGGTCCTGCGCGAGCTGCAGCACGCCGGCGAGATCACCGCTGCGGTGGTGCGCCAAGTG
The DNA here is from genome assembly GCA_050744045.1 of Acidimicrobiales bacterium. GTDB lineage: Bacteria > Actinomycetota > Acidimicrobiia > Acidimicrobiales > Palsa-688 > JBOGGK01. Next base: position 7,229 of record JBOGGK010000303.1, read on the forward strand.
CGCCACGAGCTGGACCTGGAACAGGCGCGCTTCGACCGGTAGCGCCAGCTCCCGGCCAGGCACGATGACAAAAGACGTCATGTGGCCGGCGAGGCCGGCAAGGCCGGCCGGGTACGCAAATGGACCACGAGGATGAACGGCACCGCGGCCAGCTCGGCGACGATAGAAAAGGTCACCAAGGCCGTGAACGACACGTCGTAGAGCGCCCCGATGGCGACGCTGCCCAAGAACCAGGCGGTGCCATAGGCGCCCGTGAACAGCCCGTAGGCCGACGAGCGCCGGTTGGGCGGCACCATCGGGGCAACGGCGGCCGCCATGATCGACTCCTGGACGCCCATCCCGAGGCCCCACACGGCGACGCCGGCGAACGCCACCCAGAAACCCCCGAAGAAAGCGAGCGGGGCGTAGGCCGCGCTCACGATGGTGAGGGGGACGAGCACGGCGATGCCTTTCCGGTCGAAAATGCGCCCGAACGCCAACGACCCCAGGCCGCTCACGGCCATGGCCACTGCGTAGAACACGGGGACGAGGGTGCTGCCCACCGTCGAAGACCTCTCCAGGTGGTAGCCGATCAAGGGGTAGTCGGCAAAGCCGGCCCCCGCCAACGCCGCCCCGGCGAGGTAGACCCAGAACACCCGGGGCAGGCCGGCGCTTGTCACCTCGGCCGTGGCTGGCTCCAGGTCCTGGGGGCGGGGGTAGACGACGCGGGCCACGCCGAGCAGCGACAGCATCACCGCTGCCGGCACGGCCAGCGAGGCGAAGGCAAGCTTGTAGTCGCCGTGGCGCAACGAGAGCACCAGAGCGAGGGCGAGGGGACCGATGAGGGCGCCGATCTGGTCGAGCCCCTCGTGTAAACCGAACGCCCACCCGTAGCCGATCTGTTTGGCCGCGTGGGAGAGCATGGCATCGCGGGGCGGGTTGCGGGTGGCCTTGCCCACTCGCTCGAGCACCACCAGCAGGGCGGCCACCTGCCAGCTGCCGGCCAGGGCGAGCAGCGGCACGACTGTCATCTGGAGGATATAGCCGCCGATGGTTATCGGCCAGTACATGCCGGTCCGGTCGGCACCGCGCCCCGAGACCAGCCTGAGGCCGTAGCCCAGGAACTCGCCGAAGCCGGTGATGACACTGATCGCCAGTGCGCCCGCCCCGAGCGCGCCCAGGTAAGGCCCGACTATGCTGCGCGACCCCTCGTAGGTGAGGTCGGCGAACAGGCTCATCACGCCGACCATGAGGACGAAGCGCAGGGCCGCCGAGTACTTCTCGCTCCTGGCTCCCCGGGGCGCGGCGGAGGAGGTGCCCCCGCCTGCTAACGGCGCCCGAGAAGTGCCGTCATCACCTTCATGAGGAGCCACCCCTGAGAGGCCCTCTTCGGCCACCGCTCAGCGCCTCGTGCGCAGTCGTGCCACGGCGTGCTCCTGTCGTTTTCCACCTAGGGCTCGAGCAGAGGCCATTAGCCGGTGGGCACTCGAGGCCGGCTCCATCGCCGTCGCCCAATTTAACTACCGGCCCCCTGGGGAGGCAAAGCCCTGCGCTCGCCCGGTGCAAAATGGTAGCTTGAGGGCGGCGATGGGGCTCGCCGCGACGCCCTGTCCAGGGACGATGGCTCCTACCTGACCCAGGCCGGCGCGCGGCCGCGCGCTGGGAGGTGAGTTATGGAGAGCGAAC
>JBOGGK010000304.1:0-4199 GCA_050744045.1 Acidimicrobiales bacterium
TCTGTGGAGGCCGCGGCGCAAGAGATGGCGAGCGAGCTGTGGCCGTGGGCTGGGGGTGGGCGGGCCGGGAGCGGGGGGCAGGCCGGCGAGCCGGGGCCGGTGGACGGGGGGCAGGCCGGCAAACCAGGCGACCTCCGCCGGGGTGGGCCGCCGCCGACGCCCTGCCCTCCTGCCGGCTAGCCGGGGCAGGGTTGTTACTATGGATGTAGGAGAAAGCCCAACGGGAGCTCGTATGACCGTGCCCCACCGGCGCCCGTCCTGGCTCCTGCTCCCAGCTCAGCCGACGCTGCCCTCCATCTGCAGCTCGATCAGCCTGCTCCACTCGACGGCGTACTCCATGGGCAGGGTCCTCGTGACCGGCTCGATGAAGCCGTTGACGATCATGCCCATGGCTTGCTGCTCGGACAGGCCCCGACTCATCAGGTAGAAGAGCTGGTCGTCCCCCACCTTGGAGATCGTCGCTTCATGCCCGACTTGGGCGTCATGCTCGCCGAACTCAATGTAGGGGTACGTGTCCGAGCGGGACTTCTCGTCCAGGAGCAGGGCGTCACAGCGCACGAAGCTCTTCGAACGCTTCGCCCCCTCCTCGAAGCGGACGAGCCCGCGGTACGAGGTCCGCCCCGCATCTTTGGAGATGGACTTGGAAATGATCGTGGAGGTCGTCTCGGGCGCGGCGTGGACCATCTTCGCGCCGGCGTCTTGGTGCTGGCCGGGACCGGCGTAGGCGACCGACAACACCTCTCCCGAGGCCTTGGGGCCCATGAGATATACCGCTGGGTACTTCATTGTTAATTGGCTCCCGATGTTGCCGTCGATCCACTCCATATGCGCCTCCGACTCGGCGAAAGCCCGCTTGGTCACCAGGTTGAAGACGTTGTTGGACCAGTTCTGGATGGTCGTATAGGTGACCCGGCTACCCCGCTTGCAGAGGATCTCCACGACGGCAGAGTGCAGCGAGTCGGTGGAGTAGACAGGAGCTGAGCAGCCTTCTATGTAGTGGACCTGGGCCCCCTCGTCGGCGATGATCAGTGTCCTTTCGAACTGGCCCATGTTTTCAGTGTTTATGCGGAAATAGGCCTGGAGGGGCATGTCCACCTTGACGCCCGGCGGCACATAGATGAAAGACCCGCCCGACCAGACGGCCGAATTGAGGGCGGCGAACTTGTTGTCGTTGGGCGGGATGACCCGGCCGAAGTGCTCCTTCACCATGTCGGGGTACTCGCGAAGGGCGGTGTCCATGTCGCAGAAGAGCACGCCCTGGTGGGCCAGTTCGTCCCGGTTGCGGTGGTAGACGACCTCGGAGTTGTGCACGACAACGCCTTCTGCGATGAAGTTGTGGCGACCGGCGACCTCGATGTCGTAGGTGAGCTCGACGCCCGCCTCGGTGATGCTCTCGACGCGGCGGAAGCCGAGCATGTCGCTGGCATGCGCCCGGAAGTCGGTCCCCTTGGCGGTGCGGAAGCGATGGTAGTACGCGCGCTGGGACAACCGGGCGGCCCGGCGAGGAGAACGGCAAGGCAACCGGTCGAAGCGCCCGCTCAGGTGGAGCTGGTAGGCGGTAAGCCGGCGCGCCGGGTCGATGGGGTGGGCATTGCTGACTTGGACCACGGAGCCTGCCGAAATGCCGCATGTCGCAGCTAGTTTGCGGACGTCGTCCAGCAAGTGCCGGTTGGCGCTCGTGATAACGACGTCCTTGTTGGCCTTGCCCGTGCGGACGTAGCCGTCCGCGTCTACGTAGCCAGCCAGTAGAGCCAGGCGCTGGGACCGCGGTAGGCCGAAGGCCCAATCTGGCACCCGCTTGCTGAGAGCCGTGCCGCCTAGGCCGTTGAGCTGCGCCCACTCGGCCATGGCGGCGGTCTTGTGGCCCGTCAGCCCCAGGCCGTCGGAGCCAAGCCTGAAGGTGGTGCCGAAGAGGTTGGAAGTGACTCGGCACAGCTCATCCACCAAGACCTGGTCGGAGCGGTCGACCGCGATCTCCAAGGACGTGAAAGCGCCCCGCCTGTGCAGGTAGCCGTCTCCGAGGTAGATCCCTGCCCACCAGCAGAGATCTTCTGTGGTGACCACCGGGAGCACGGTGGCCCCGTCCCCGTTGGGCACGAGCAGCGCTGCGGGTTCGCCGAACTCAGGCACGTCAGTGGCGACCGCCACAAAGTCTCCCGGCCGTAAGTCTTCTAACGCTACCCACTCCGGCTTGTAGCGAGCTCGCTGCCGGCCGGGCTGACGATGGTCGCGCAGGGCGAGGAACGGGTGGTTGGCGGACGCCCCGATCACCGAAAGACCCACCCGCACCTCGAACACTTGCTTGTCGCCGGAGCATTTGACGCCCAGGACCGTGGCCGGCACCACGGCGCTTGTCCCCGTGTCGAGGGAAAAAACGACGTCCCCCGGAGCTATTTCCTTTATGGCACGTACCCCTCGAGTCGTCCAGACGGGCGTTGAACCCCGCAGGCATTCGTACTGCGCGGTCACCCCAGCCAGGTACTTGCGCTCGGCTTCGGGGATCCCCAGCTTGTCGTAGGTCGCCTTCACCGACTCGGGCAGCTGGTCCCAGGCATTCACCTGCTTGTCGATGGGCTTGATGTAGTAGTAGATGTCATCCAACTTGATGCCCGATAGGTCCCCGCCCCAAGTAGGCAGCGGCCGGCGACGGAAGTACCGTAAGGCCTTCAGACGGCGCTCGGTCATCCACTCCGGCTCGCCTTTCATCCAGGACATCTCCCGGATGATGTCCTCGTTCAGGCCCTTCTTGGGCTTGAAGACGTAGAAGTCCTCGGCGTCGCTCCAGCCCAGCTGGTAGCGCCCCAGGTCGAGCTCTTGCACTGTGGCCATGTGGCTTCCTCCCGGCGGGGTCCCCCCTACTTAGATAGTAACGACCGCCCCGGGTTCCCGGGGGAGCGTTTGGCACTGTGCCTGCGCTCGAGCGCGCCGTGTTCGGCCGCATCGCTGCCATCGGTGTCGTCACTTCCGACGCCTTGTGGCCCAGCTTCCGGGGGTGCCGGCGGGTGGGGCCGGGTGCCGGCGGGTAGGGCCGGGTGCGTGCGGCGCCCCCGCCTCCGCCCCGCCCCACCTCGGCCTGCGCCTGCTCTCCCGCCGTCGCGGCCGTAAGATCCCTGTGATGGGAGCAGCGCTCGCCTTGGCGATCATGCTCGTGGTCGTGGTCGCCATCTTGAGCCTCGCGGTCAACGCCCAAGGGCCGTTCCAGGGGGTCGGGCAGGGGGGCCGTGCTGCTCGTTCGGAGCGCTCCAGCCGTGGCGCCTCACCTGGTGCCGGCCAGCCCGCACCCGGCAAGCCCCAGCGCCGTTCGCGCGCACGGGGCGAGCGGGACAAGGAGCGTGCTGGCGCTGGCGCCGGCGCCCCAGAGGAAAAAGAGCCAACCCCACTGGGAGACGCCGACCAGCTCCTCGGGGAGCTGAGGCCGCTCAACAGTGAGGCCAGCGCCGTGGTCATATCCGTGGTCGACGAACGCACCGTCGGGCCGGTGACCCGCAGCCGGCTGACTTTGCGGGTGCAGCCGGCAGGGGACGAGGCCTTCGAGGTCGCCACCCGGGTCGCTTTCCCGACCCCCGAGGAGCGGGCGAAGGTAAAAGTCGGCGCCACGATCCCTGTCCGCTACGACTCCGACGACCACCGCCGGGTCGTGGTGGACATGGAAAAGGGGCCCGGGAGCTGACCAGCTTGCCTGGTCCTCCGGCCCGTTGACGCACTACCGGGACCGGGCGGAGGCCGGCCGGGTGCTGGGGGAGCTGGTGGCCCGCCGGGCGGGCCTCATGCGGCCGGTCGTGGTCGGGCTGCCCCGGGGCGGCGTCCCCGTCGCTGCCGGGGTGGCCCGCCGCGTGGAGGCCCCGTTGGTGGTCATGCCGGTGGGCAAGGTGGGCGCTCCCGGACAGGAGGAGCTGGCGGTGGGCGCCGTGGCACCCGGCGGGGTGCGGGTGATAAACGACGAGGTCGTGCAGGCCCTGGGCTTGACCGGCGACGAGGTGGAAGGCCTGGTCGCCAAGGCGGCGGCCAAGGTGTCGGACCAGTTGCGGTCGTACCTGTCTCACGGGGGCCAGGCCACGACCGCCTTGGCCGGCCGCCCCGTGGTGGTCGTGGACGACGGGCTGGCGACCGGGGCCACCATGTGGGCGGCCCTGACCGCGGCGCGCGGCCAGGGTGCCGAGCGGCTCGTCCTCGCCGTCCCGGTCGCTCCTCCCTCGGTC
>JBOGGK010000305.1:0-14992 GCA_050744045.1 Acidimicrobiales bacterium
AACCCGCTCCTCCAAGACCGCCTGCTGGTCGCCTTCCACCCGCCGCTGCTGTACCTGGGCCTCGTCGGTTTCACGGTGCCGTTCTGCCTCGCCGTGGCCAGCCTGGTGACCGGGCGGTCGGCCGGGAGCTGGCTGGCCGAGAGCCGGCGGTGGGCGCTGTTCGCCTGGGCGTGCCTCACGGCTGGCGTCGTCCTCGGGGCATGGTGGAGCTACCAGGTGCTCGGCTGGGGCGGTTACTGGTCTTGGGACCCGGTCGAGAACTCCGCCCTCCTACCCTGGCTGACCTCTACCGCCTTCCTGCATTCAGCCATGGTCCAGCAGCGCCGGGCGATGCTGCGGGTCTGGAACATCTCGCTCCTATTGGCCACGTTCAGCCTGACCATCCTCGGGACCTTCTTCACCCGTTCCGGAGTGCTCCAGTCGGTGCACTCGTTCACCCAGGACGGCGGCGTCGGCCCGGCCATCCTCGGCTTCTTCGGCGTGGTCGTGGCGGTCTCCATCGGCTTGCTGGCCTGGCGCGGCGACGCGCTGCGCACACCGGGCAGCATCGAGACCCCTTTGTCGCGCGAGGGTGCCTTCCTCGCCAACAACCTCCTCTTCGCCGCCTTCGCCTTCGTCGTCCTGCTCGGCACCGTGTTCCCGCTCGTCGTAGAAGCGGCCAACGGGTCGACCATCACCGTAGGCGGGCCGTTCTTCGACACGATGACAATGCCGATCGTGCTGTGCTTGCTGTTCCTCATGGCGGTGGGGCCGGTGCTCCCCTGGCGTCGTACCTCCGGGGAACTGCTGCGCCAGCGCCTGACCTGGCCCGCCGCCCTGGCCGCTTTGATCCTCGTGGTGTGTGCCGCCGCCGGCTTGCGCGGTGTCTGGCCGCTGATCGTGTTCACCTTGGCCGCCTTTGCCGGCGGCTCGGCATTGCGCCGGCTTTTCCTGCTCATGAGGCGCTCGGGCCTGCGGGGGGTGGCCGGCCGCTCGGGAGCGGGCATGGTCGTCCACGTGGGGATAGTGGTGATGGCGGTGGCCTTCGCCGCCAGCCACGCCTACCAGCACCAGGCCCAGCTCACCCTCCAGCCGGGCCAGCCCGCCAGTTTCCGGGGCCACACCCTGGTGTTCAGGGGCATGAGGGCGCTCGAACGCCCGGGCCGCACGGTGGACCAGGCGGTGGTCGACCTCGACGGCCGCACCTACTACCCGGCGATCGAAGCCTTTGCCTTCAACAATGAACCGGTTACCAGCCCTGCGGTACATTCGACGCCGGCGCAGGACGTCTACCTGAGCGTGACGAACATCCCCCAGACGGCGAAAGGCTCACTGGGCCTCGACGTCATCGTCGAGCCTCTGGTCATGTGGTTGTGGATCGGGGGGCTGCTGGCGGTCTCAGGCGGGCTGCTCGCCATCGTGCCCGAAGCTCTCGCCCGCCGGCGTCGGCCAGCGGCCCGCCAGGCGCCCGCCGGGCAAGGTGGGCGCGCTGGGCTGCCGGCCGGCGGGGACGGCGTAGGAGAAAGGGGCGGCGAAGAGGGCGATGAGGTAGGAGCTGGGGTGGGGGCGGCGGTATGACCGCGGCAGACCGACCGGTCGGCGGCACGGGGGCGGGAGATGCCGGCGGCGCGCCCCGGCGCCGCCACCGCACGGTCCTGTGGGTGGCCCTGACGACCGCCGCCGTCGTTGCCGCCTTGATCGCGGTCGTGGCCTCGTCCCAACCCTCGTCGGACGTGTCCGCCCAGAGCCCGCTGCTCGGTCACCCCGCACCCCGCATCGCCGGTTCGGGACTGGATGGGGGCCATTACGACCTGCGCCAGTTCCGAGGCAAGTGGGTGCTGGTCAATTTCATGGCGACGTGGTGCCCCCCCTGCCGGCAAGAGATGCCCCAGTTGCTCCGTTTCGGCCGCCAGCACGAGAGAAAGGAAGATGCCACGCTACTGACCGTAGCCGACGACCCGACGAACGTCAGCCAGCTGAGGGCGTACCTGGCGGCTAAGGGGGCCGGGTGGCCAGCCGTCAACGACCCTGGGGCCACCATCTCTTACGGGCTGACAGGCCTGCCGTCGTCGTTCCTCGTCACCCCGGGCGGGCTCGTGTACGCGTACGCCCCCGGCGAGGTGAACGCGAGGGAAGTGGACGGCTGGATCAGGCAGGGGGCGGCGAGGGGCTTCGGGCGGGCGTGAGCCTGCCCACCGCTATGGCCTCGCCCGCTACTCCCGTCCCGGTTACTGCTACCCCTGCTCCTTCTGCCCCCGCTACTTCGGCCCCTGCTCCGGTGGAGACGAGCCCCGACGGGGGCGCCGTCGGGACCAGGGGGCCCTTCCTCAGGTTGGCTTGGTTGTTCATACCCCTGGCCATCGCCTTGGGCTTGGCGGCCGGCGCCGGTGCCTTCGGGGGCGCCGGCCGCCCACCTTCGCTCTACCAGCGCACCCTCCAGGTAGCCGGGCAGTACCGCTGCCCGGTCTGCCAGGGAGAGTCGGTGGCGGCGTCCCAGGCCCCCGAGGCCAAGGAGATACAGGGCCTCATCCGCGGCTGGCTGAAGCAGGGCAGGACGGAGGCGCAGATCCGCTCTTTCCTCGTTGCTGATTACGGCGGCTCTATCCTGGAGAAGCCCTCTGCTGGCGGGATCGACACCCTGCTATGGGTAGCGCCCGTAGTGGCGGTCGGGCTGGGCGCCGGGGGGCTCGGGCTGGCTTTCCGGCACTGGCGGCGCGTCGGTGCCCCCAGCGAGGTGGGTGGGGCGCTTGAGCGCGAAGCCGGGGCCGCCGGCCATGCCGGGACCGCCAGCCGCGGCCGCCGGCGCTTCCAGCGGGTAACCCTGGTTGGCGGCGTGGCCCTTGTCGTGCTCGCCGGCGCTCTCTCGCTGGCCGACCACTTCTCAGGCCCAAGCCTGCCAGGCGGCACGATCACCGGCGGGGCCACTGGCATCGCAACCGAGCTCGAGCAAGCTTCGGCACTCGCACCGTCAGACCCGGCGGCCGCCCTCGCCTTGTACGACCGCGTCCTCGCCGCTGAACCCGGCCAGCCGGTCGCCCTTACCAACGAGGGGTGGATCTACGCCCGAGCCGGCTTCTCGGCCAAGGCGTTGACCTCGCTGCGCGAGGCGGAAAGAGCCGACCCCGGCTACGACCTCGCCCACCTTTACCGGGGCTTGGTGCTGCTCGACTTCGACGGCCAGCTCAAGGCGGCCACCGGTGAGCTCGAGTGGTACCTCGCCCACGGCCCCGACCCTTCGCTGGCGCCGCTGGCCAATGAGGCGCTGGCCAGGGCCCGGGCCAAATCGCACTGAGCAGCGCCTCGATCCGAGCGCGGCCTCGAGGTTGGTCGGCCCGAGGCCCGGCCACAGCCCAGCCGCAGCTACTTCCAGCAGCTACTTCCAGCGGCAGTTGAGCTGCTGAGCTACGAAGCGGTCCACCGCCGCGATCGCCTCTGGCTGGTCCTCTACGAAGCAGACATGGGCATCAGTGCTCCCCGGGCGGTCACCGCCGGGGCTCGGGTAGGCCATGACCACCCGACCCATCACGGTGATCATCGCTTCAAAGGACACAAGTGTCGCCGAGAGCTCCATCGTCACCTCGATGACGTCGCCCGCCCGGAGCGGCCTGGCGCCGGTGAGCTTCAACCCCCCATGGGACAAGTCGGCGACCATGGCCGGATGGCTGGGGCCCTTGCTGGCGGAGCGCAGGGTGCAGACTTCGGCCGGGAGCCCAACGCCCACCCTGGGGTCGAGCCGGCGTTGGATGAACATCGGGGCGTCCAGCAACTCGACCTCCGCCTTGCGTTCACCAGGCGAGCAGCTGAGGATGCAGATCCACTTGTACATCCCCCAAGAAAGCGAGAGGAACATGTCAACTACCGAGCCTTCTTCGAGGCTCCCGGGGGCGAGGTCGTCGTTCAGCTCGAGGATCAGCTGACGCCCGTCGCAGGACAGCACCTGTGCCGCGCAGGTGCCCGCGCGGGGCAGTTGGAGCCCGACCCGCGCCCCCGCCTCCAGTGGCCCGGCGATGGCAGCTTGAGAGGTCATTGTCCTTACCGTCGGCTCGCGTCCATGTTCCCTGTCGGGGAACTCGAGGCCCGGTGCCCGGTCTCTCCGGCCCGCCGTCCCCCTTGGCATATCGGCGTGGCAGCACCCTCGCCTTGAAAGCCCTTCCGGTGTTGCCGGTTTCCAAATCCAGGCTCCGGGCCAGTGATGCCGCCTGTGCCGGCCCGGGCGGCCTATACCTTGCGGTGGTCCCGGAACTGCTGGGCGATATAGCCGCCCACCTGCTCGATCACGTCGCGTTGGCCCTCGAGAAAGCTGACGTGCGCCGCCCAGGTGCCCGGGGTCGTCGGGTAAGCCATCACCGCGCGGCCTCTCACCCGGACCTGGGGGCCGATGTCCATGGTGACCTCCAACGTGTCGCCCGTGCTCAGCCGGAAAGGCCCCACTAATTTCATACCACCGAGCGACAGGTCGGCGACCACCACCAAATGAGCCGGTCCCCGGCGAGCAGAATGGATGCGCCGGACGGTGGCTTCGAGCTCCGCTCCCAACCTGTGGCCGGTGCGCCGTTGGACGAGCACCGGCGTGCTCAGGAGCTCCACTTCGGCCTCCTGGTCGGCGGGCGGGGAGCTGAGCAAGCAGAGCCAGCGGTATATGCCCTCTCCGCGGAGCATGAACAGCTCGAGCGTGGAGCCCGCCGGCAAGTCCCCTTCAGACAGCTCGTCGAGCAGGTTGAGACGCACAAGAGCCTGGCGCTTGGAGGCCACCACGGCGACGCACGTCCCCGCTTCGGGCAACTCCAGGCTCACCCGCGCCCCGGGTTGCAGGGGCCCCGCCATCCCGCCGCCCTCGCCGCCGTTGCCTCCTGGTTGAGCCACGGACCGATCTTGCCGGCTCAGGCACCAGCGGGCAAGGACGTCATGCAGGTTTCGTCACCCATGGCCCGGGAGGACCACTGGGCTTCGGCCACCACCCCGCACAGGGCGCTCAGCATGCCCTTTACCATGCCTCTGTCAACCGCGCATATGACCGGGTGCTGCACGGCGGCGTCGAAGAACGGGCACGCCTCCTTCACCAGGGCCAGGGAAGGCCCTCTCGCCTCGGCGTGTGCGGCGAAGCCGTGAGCGGTGAGCGCGTCGGCGATAGCCCTCAGCGCCGAGCGGAACGAGCGCTGGGCGTCGCCAGCGGCCATCGACGCCGTCAGCTTTCCTCCGTAGGCGAAACCCACCTGCTCGGCCATCTCCTCCGCTGCGGCCGGCGGGAGCAATGCGAGCGCCCCTCCGAGGAGGGCCACGAGCAGATCCTCCCCCCGCCTCTCCGCCTCCAATATTGGGGCGGGCCCGTTGGCACGGTAGCGCTTGGAGGGCCGGCCGGCGCCCGCAGCCGCGGCGCGGTAGCTCGACACCTCGAGGTACCCGCCGGCGGCCAGCTTGTCCAAGTGGTGGCGGGCCACATTGGGGTGCAGCGAGAACCGCTGGGCCACTTGGGAGGCAGTCACCCCGGTGCTCGACTCCCGGGCGAACAGGTACACCTGCCGTCGGGTCGGGTCGCCGAAGGCGGCCGTGACAGTGGCCACGACGGCTGAGAACTCGGCACCACTCAGGGCCATCCTCCCATCGTACTAGGGGCTGCCTCGCTCGGACCGCGGTGGGCCCCCGGAAGCGACGGGGCGCCGATCAGTTAGCATGGGCCCGGATGGCACCAGCAGGGCATGCGGGGCCCCGGTTGGGCCACGAGGAGGGACGGCCTAACCCGTTCTCCTCGGGCGCTTCCAACGCCAGGGTGGTCGGTATCAGTTCCGGTAAAGGCGGGGTGGGCAAGTCCTCGGTGACGGTCAACGTGGCCTTAGCGCTGGCCGCGTCCGGCCACTCGGTCGGGATCCTCGATGCGGACGTCTACGGGTTTTCGGTCCCGGCCATGTTGGGCGTGGGCGGCACGCCCGAGATGGTGGGTGCTTCGGTCGTGCCTCCCGTCGCCCACGGGGCCCGCGTCATGTCGATCGGGTTCTTCGTCGCCGACGCGCAGCCGGTCATCTGGAGGGGACCGATGCTCCACAAGGCCCTCGAGCAGTTCCTGGTCGACGTGGAGTGGGGCGAACTGGACTTCCTGGTGATCGACATGCCCCCCGGGACCGGTGACGTCGCTTTGTCGATGTCGCAGTACCTGCCTGCCTCGGAGGTCTACGTGGTCACCACGCCCCAGCTGGCGGCGAAGCGAGTGGCCCAGCGCAGTGCTTATATGGCGCGCAAGCTCAACCTGCCGCTGCGGGGAGTGATCGAGAACATGAGCTGGTTCAGCTCTCCCGACGGCACCCGCTACGAGATCTTCGGGCGGGGCGGCGGCGCCCAGCTGGCCGAAGAGCTTGGCGTTCCGCTCCTGGGCCAGGTCCCGCTCCTGCCCGAGGTCCGCCAGGGTGGGGACACGGGCCGTCCCGTGGTCGTGGCCGACCCTTCGTCGGAGGCTTCGGTAGCGTTCAGGGACATAGCTCAGCGCCTGGTCCGGCTGGGCCCTTCCCGCCTGTTCCGCCCAGAGCTGCGCGTCACCTGAAAAACCAGTGGGGCGCCCCACCATAGCCCCGCCGACCTGCGATCATGGAGGGCAGTGGACGCTCCGGGAGGTCTGGGAGGTAGACCCGTAGGCCGCCGTGTCGTGCTCGCCATGCTGGGGCTGGGCGCGGCCGGCGTGGTTGTCGGCGCCCCGGTGTCCAGGGGGGTCGGCGACGTTTTGTCCTCGCTCGGGTCGGGGGGCGCTTCCTCGTTTACCGACATGCTCCCGGGAGGCCACTACTTCCGCCTATACACGGTCACGAGGGGTTTCCCAGTCGCCCCCAGCGGTTACCGGCTGGCGGTGGATGGTTTGGTGAGGCACCCGCTGAGCCTCGGCCTGGCCGACCTCGAAGCGATGCCAGTGACCGAATTGGTGAGGCCGTTCCAGTGCGTCACCGGCTGGAGGGTGCCGGGGGTCCACTGGGCGGGGGTGAGGCTAGGCCACCTGCTCGACCTGGCCGGGCTGGCCCCGGGCGCAAAGGCGCTCCGCTTCCAGTCCTTTGACGGGGTCTACACCGAGAGCCTGAGCCTGGCCCAGGCCCGTTTGCCCGACGTGCTCGTCGCCTACCGGATGCTCGGCCAACCCGTCTCCCGTGCGCACGGGGGCCCGGTGCGCCTTTACGTGGCACCCATGTACGGTTACAAGTCCATCAAGTGGCTCAGCCGGATCGCTGTGGTCGACAAGGTGGAGCCGGGTTACTGGGAAGACTTCGGTTACGCCGTCGATGCCTGGGTGGGCGCCAGCAATGGCCGCCACGACGCAGCAGTCCGCTGAACCGCTTCCGGGCACCCGCCTGGTGCGCTTCGACGCCGCCGAGCGGGTTGCCCACTGGGCTACGGCTGCCCTTTTTCTTTCCTTGACCGTCACGGGGGCCTTCCTCTACGTCCCCGCCCTAGTGGCCCTGGTCGGGCAACGGGCGCTGGTGGAGCGCCTGCACGTCGACTGCGGGCTCGCCCTGCCGCTGCCCCTCGTCGTGAGCCTGGCCGGCTCTTGGGGCCGGGGCCTACGAACCGACCTACGCCGGCTCAACCGCTGGACCGCGGAGGACCGGCAATGGTTGGCGCTGGTGCTGCGCAGGGAACCGGTCGCCGGCGCTTCCGTGGGTAAGTTCAACCCCGGGCAAAAACTGAACGCCGCCTTCACCGGCGGTGTGGTCGTCGTCATGCTGATGACCGGTTGCATTATGCGCTGGGCCTACTTCTGGCCTCTTTCTTTCCGGACGGGGGCGACGTTTGTGCATGACCTCGTCGCCTATTGCTTCGTGGCCGTCGCCTTGGCGCACATCTCGATGGCTCTCGCCCACCCGGCCGCGCTGCGCTCGATGGTGACCGGCGTGGTCAACCGGGCGTGGGCGAACAAGCACGCTGCCTTGTGGGCGGCCGAGATCGGCGCGCCAGCCCGGCCACCAGCTGAGCCGGCGGCCCGAGCGGGTGAGCCGATGCCCAGCACAGGTGAGCCGGCGACCGGTTCAAAACGGGTCGGCTGAGGAGTCGATACCGTGAGGCAATTTGGCGGGGTCCCAGCCCAGCAGCTCCACCGCGGTGCGGAAGGCAAACCTGTCTGTCATGCCCCCCACGTAGGTGATCGCCCGGCGGACGGCCGCCCCCTCCGCCGGCGGTTGGCTGCCGTCGCCCCCGTCGCCAGGCCCCCGGGGCCCGGCATTGGAGGCGCGACCGGGGTTGGAGGCGAAGAAGTCCACAAGGGCGGAAAGGACCGCCACGACGGCCCGGCCTTGCGTCTCTGAGGCCGGCCGGGTGTAGATGCGTTCGTAGTTGAACTTGCGCAGCGACGCCAAGGCCCCTGCCGATGACTCGTCCATGCCGACCTCCCCGGTGGTGGCAATGCACTCGACGAGGGCGTTGATGAAGCAGCGCAACTGCGAGCTCCGCCGGGGGCCGGCTATTTGCACCACGTCAGCCGGCAACTCGTCCGGGCGCACGATCCCTATGCTGGCGGCGTCCTCCAAGTCGTGGGCGCAGTAGGCGCACCGGTCGGCCCAGCTGACGACGGCACCCTCTGGCGTCCGGGGGCTGGGGAGCGACCAGCTGTGGTGGCGGACCCCATCGAGGGTCTCGGTGCACAGGTTGAGAGGGGCCAGGACGACGTCCGCCCCCCATACAGCGTGGTTGTAGCCCTCGGGCAGGTATGGGGTGAAAGCGCGCTCGCTGGCGTGGCCGCCCGGGCCATGGCCGCAGTCGTGCCCGAGGGCGATGGCCTCGGTGAGGGCGACGTTGAGGCCAGTTGCCCGGGCGACGGCGGTTGCCACCTGGGCCACCTCCAGGGCATGGGTCAACCGGGTGCGCTGGTGGTCACGGGGGAACACGAAGACCTGGGTCTTGCCGGCCAAGCGCCGGAACGCGCTCGAGTGCAGGATCCGGTCCCGGTCCCGCTCGAAGCAAGTGCGAAGGGGGTCTGGCTCCTCTGGACGGCGTCGGTCGCCGGCACCGCTAGAGCGGGTCGCCCCTGGCACCAGCAAGAGCTGCTCGATGTCCTCGCGCGCTCGTCGGTCGACGACAGCCGCCGTGGTACGGGGCCGCGCGCCGGCACCGTGGGCGAGGACGACCCCTCCGGGCGAAACCGTACCGGCCATGGTCCGCTCCCAAGCCGTGGCCCCAGCCGCCGGGCCCCTCGGATGAGGCGGAGCGCCGGTCCCTTCGCCGGCCACCGCTGCGCCCGGCGCCGGCAGCTCGGAGTTCATCACCCTGACAAGGTACCTGTCGGGTGCGACCGCTCGGCTTGCCGCCGGCGCGAAGGCTTGGTGGGACGGCTTGGCTAGCCCGGGCAGGCAGCCTCGGGGTCCCCTATAACATGCTGGGTGACCCAGGACCATCACGGCAGTTAGGAGAAGACCGGATGGACGTCCGTATCGGTGTGACGCAGGTGCCGAGGGAGCTGGAAGTGGAGCTGGCCGAGAGCTCTACCGTCGACGAGCTGGCGCAAAGGGTCGAAGCGGCCGTGGCCAACGGGTCGGGCATGCTCTGGCTCAGCGACAAGCGCGGGCGGCGCATCGGGGTGCCCGCTGCCAAGCTGGCTTATATAGAGCTCGACACGGGGGCCGAGTCCCGGCGGGTCGGCTTCGGAGCCGCTGTTTGAGCCCGTTCGCCCAGACGGGCCGTGCGTCCCGAAGTGACTGAGCACTCGGCCGAAGCCCGCCTGCTCGAGCGCAAGCTGGTGTTCGTGACGGGCAAGGGCGGAGTCGGCAAGACGACGATCAGCGCCGGCCTCGCCATGTTGTCGGCCGATAAAGGGAGGCGGACCCTGGTCTGCGAGCTGGACGCCAAGGGTGACCTGGCGTCGTGCTTCGAGGCGGGGCCCACCCACTTCGAAGAGCGGGAGGTGGCGCCGAGGCTCTGGGCCATGTCCATGGACTCGGAAGCCTCGCTCCGCCAGTACCTCTCCCTCCAGTTGAGGCTGCCCCGGGCGGCAGGCATCCGGCCCGTCACGCGGATGTTCGACTTCGTCGCTTCCGCCGCCCCCGGAGTCCGCGAGATCGTGACCGTGGGCAAGCTGTGCTGGGAAGTACGCGAGCGCCATTACGACATGGTGGTGGTCGACGCGGTCTCCAGCGGCCACATAATCGGCCAGTTGTCTGCCCCGCAGGCGATCAACCGCCTGGTGCAGGTGGGGCTGGTGCGCCAGCAGACCGGTTGGATGCTCGATATCCTCTCCGACCCGGCCACCTCGGGCGTGCTTGCCGTGGCCACGCCCGAGGAAATGCCCGTGACCGAGACCATCGAGCTCGTCGGCCGCCTCGAGCGCGAAACGACCGTCAGCTTGGCCGGCGTAGTCGTGAACCGGGTGCTACCAGAGCTCTTCGGCACCCGGGAGGAGCAGACCTTCGAGGCCTTGTGGCAAGCGCAGGCGGCCGAGGTCGTGGCCTCGGCGCTCGGGGGCCGGCCCGAGCCCATGCTGGACGCCGCCCGCCTCATGGTGCGCACCCGCCGCTCCCGGGCCGCCCACCTCGAGCGCCTGCGGGACGCTTTGAGCAGCGGCCTGGGGGCAGGCGCGCCGTTGCTGTACGTGCCCTACCTGTTCCTGCGCTCCTCTGGGCTGCGTTCGACCCACCAGGTGGCGAGCGCCCTCGGAGCGGAGCTCGAGAGTTGACCCCACCGGGCCCGGCGACGGTCGAGGACCTCGTCGCCGCCAAGGAGATTATCGTCGTCTGCGGACCGGGCGGGGTAGGCAAGACAACCGTGGCCGCCTCCATCGCCGCCATGGCCGCTTGCCATCAAAGGGGCCGGGTGCTCGTGGTTACCGTCGACCCGGCGCTGCGCCTCGCCCAGGCGCTCGGGCTTTCCTTGCCCGACCCGGAGCGCGACACGGGCGGCGGCAGCCAGGTCCGCGCCCAACAGGTCCCCCGCGCCGCCTTCGCCCAAGCGGGGGTGGTGCCGAGGGGCGAGCTGTGGGGCGAGCTGCTCGACACCAAGCGCAGCTGGGACCGGTTGGTCTCGCGCCACGCGCCGGACGCGGCCACCGCCCGGCGGATCCTCGACAACCCCCTTTACCAGAACATCTCGGGCCGTTTCGTGCAGAGCCACGATTACATCGCAGTGGAGCGGCTTTACGAGCTCCATGCCGAAGGCAATTACGACTTGATCGTCGTCGACACCCCTCCGACGAGGAACGCCATCGACTTTCTCCTCGCCCCCGAGCGCATGGCCGACTTCTTCAGCTCCCGGCTCCTGCGATTGTTGACGGTGCCCTACCGCAGCCGGTTCGTCGACGTCGCCGCCCGTCCTTTTTACCATGTGGCCGACAGGATCCTCGGCACCCAGTTCCTCCAGGACATCGCCGAGTTCTTCATATTGTTCCAGACCCTGTCGGAGGGGTTTGTGGCCCGGGCGCAACAGGTCGAACGGCTATTGGCCGACCAGCGCACCGCGTTCGTAGTCGTGAGCACGCTCGACAACGTGCCCGCCCGCGAGGCTGAGGCTTTCATGAACCTCTTGCCCGCCAAACGCCTGCACCTGGGGGGGCTGGTCCTCAACCGGGTGTTGCCCCCGTACCTCACCGAGCCTGGCCTGGCCGAGCGGGCCGAGCAGCTTTGCGCCCGGTCCGGGGAACTGGCCACCGCGCTGTGCTCGGCGGGTGGCCCCCTGGAGGGACAACCGCCCCCGTTGGTGGAACGGGTGCTCAGCGAGCTGGGCACCAATTTCCATAACGTCGTCGCGGTGGCCCGCCGGCAGGCGGCGCAGCGCGCGGAACTGGCACGCTCGCGCGAGGTGGTCGCGAGCGTCCCCGAGCTCGAAGAGGACGTGCACGACCTGGCCGGCGTGCTGAACCTCGGCCGGCATGTATGGTCCTGAGCCGGTGCCCGCCCACCGGCGCTGGGCCTTGAAAGGAGGACGGCCTTGGCTACGCTGGTCGAGCTGCTGAGGGACCAGGCGGCCACCCCGGACGACGTGGTCGAGCACCTCCAGCGCTTGGTGGGATCTTGGAGCATCTTGTCGGATCTTTCTTTCGCCGACCTGCTCCTTTTCGTCCCCAAGGCCGATGATGCCGAGCACTTCGTAGTGGTCGGGCAAGTGAGGCCGACGACGAGCCAGACCCTGCACCTGGACGACCTCCTTGGCCGCGAGACGGGCGAGGGTGACCGGCCCGTGCTGGCCCGGGCGTGGGCGCTGGGCAGCGTCGTCGAGGGGGAGTTACCAGTCGGCTCCAGCAGCGAGCGGGCACGCGTGGTCTGCATACCGGTACGCTTCCGCGGGCAGGTTGTGGCCGTCATGACCCGCGAGGCGCCCCTCACGGTAGGCCGGCGGGCCGGCGAACTGGAGCGGGTCTACGTGAGCGTCTTCGACCGCCTGGCCCGCATGGTGAGTGCCGGGGCCTTCCCTTTCCCGGTCGACGAGCCGCTTGCGAGCGAGGCACCGAGGGTGGGAGACGGGGTGATGACCCTGGACGCGTCCGCCCGGGTCGAGTTCGCCTCGCCGAACGCCGTGAACGCTATGCACCGGCTTGGTGTTTACCGGGGCATCGTCGGTTCCAGCCTGGACGAGCTCGGCGTCGAGCATTCGCCGGTCCCTAGGGCGTTCGACGAGCTGGCCCCCAGCTCGGACGAGCTCGAGCTCGGCGACGTCGCCGTGTTCATCCGCTGTATACCGTTGCTGGA
Organism: Acidimicrobiales bacterium; assembly: GCA_050744045.1. Lineage (GTDB taxonomy): Bacteria > Actinomycetota > Acidimicrobiia > Acidimicrobiales > Palsa-688 > JBOGGK01. The sequence goes on from JBOGGK010000305.1 coordinate 12,621, forward strand.
CCAGGCCAAGTTGGCCGGTGCTCTCGTCCTTGTGCGCGACGTCACCGACATCCGTCGGCGGGACCGCCTGCTCCTCGGCAAGGAGGTGGCCATCAGGGAGGTGCACCACCGAGTGAAGAACAACCTCCAGACCATATCTTCGCTCCTTCGCCTGCAAGCGCGCCGCCTGCCTAAGGGCGAGGCCCGGCACGCCCTGGACGAAGCCGAGAGGCGTGTGCGCAGCATCGCCCTGGTCCACGAGATCCTCTCCCGGGACACAGCCGACGAGGTCGACTTCAACGACATCCTGCCGTCGCTCGTACGCATGGCCGAGGACTTGTCCGACACGTCTTCGCCGGTACGGGTGACCTGGTCCGGCGAAGCGGGGGAAATGGGCGCACAAGTGGCCACGCCGCTGGCGGTGGCGCTGAACGAGCTGTTGCAGAACGCCGTTGAGCACGCCTTCGCCGATGATCCTGGCGCGGTGGGCGGCCCTGGCACGGCCGCCGGTGGCTCCAGCGCAGTGGCTGGCGCCGGCGCCGCAGCGGGCCTTGGCGCCGCCCCCCCCGGGCCCACCGAGGCGGACCCGCGGGTCGAGCTTTCCTTCCTCCGCCGGGGGGACCTGCTCGCGGTCCGGGTGCGGGACAACGGTGCCGGGTGGCCTCCAGGGTTTTCCATCGACGGGGCGGCCAGCCTGGGCCTCTCCATCGTCCGGGGACTGGTGAACAGCCAGCTAGGCGGGAAAATCCGTATCTACAACGACCACGGCGCGGTGGTGGAGCTGGCCGTGCCGGTCCGGGGCCCCGACACCAGCGACCTGGCCATTATCTGAGCGCCCGCCCCGTACCTGCCCAACCCCCAGGTGCCGGCTCAGCCACACGGTGCCGGCTCAGCCAGCTCGGCGCTGGCGAGCCAGCCACAGTTTGCGCAGCTTGCGCCTCTCCTCTTCCGTCGTCCCGCCCCAGATGCCTGACTCCTGGTTGGTGGCCAGCGCGAACTCTAGGCAGCTACTGCGGGCGTCACAGGTCTCGCACACGGCCTTGGCGCTCAGTATTTGCTCGACCGCCGGCCCTGTGCTGCCAATCGGGAAGAACAAGTCCGGGTCGGTGTCCCGGCACGCCGCCCGCTCTCGCCAGTCTTCTACGTCCCATTCGATGGTGCGGGTCCAAGTCAGGGCCACTCAGCTTCCTCCTGGCGATATCCGCAAGCACAGCCGTCGCCAGGGCCTCGAAGCTCTAGGCGGGCGGCCGGGCTTGTGAAATTGTTCACGTGACGGTGTACGAAAGAAACAACTCAGTACTCGTGCGTAGAGGCAGTATAGCCCGCGAAGCTGCGGGCGCAAGGGCAAATCGCCCCCGGGCGAACTGCGGGGTGGGTGCCCCGGGCCCCAGCCGTGGCCATCTCGCGAGCGGCTCGGCCGCAGCCGCCCCGTCTGGGCGGGCCTTTCAGTCCCACCGGGCGTCGAGAGGCTTCACCAGGGACAGCACCGCCTCGCCCCAGCGCAGCTCGATGCGCTCGGCCTCGCCCACATAGTCGCCGTCGAGCTGGTAGGGGACGGGACGCGCCCCGGTGATGGTGGCGGCACGTACGTCCCTGGTGACTACGACGTGGGCCGTTCGGTCGTTTTTGGGCCCGCCTCGGAGTGCCGCCGCCAACAGCGGGAGCATGGTGGCGAGGCCGAGGCTGTCGAAGGTGACCAGGCTGAGCGGGGTGGCCAGCGATGTGCCCGTTGCCACATTGAGCGGCCGGGCACCGAGGAAACTGTAAGGGTCGGTATTGAGGCAGACGGCGAACGAGGCACCACTGGTGGAAAACTCCCCGCCGTTGACCGAGAACCGGGCAGGCCGGCCGTCGCGACCAGCCCAGGTACGTCCCCAGGTGACCAAGCTCACCGCCACGAACAGCGCCGGCCCCGTCCAGCGCTTGAGGGGCGCCAAAGCCTCGACCCGGGCAACCACGTCCGCATCGAAGCCGATGCCAGCGTGGAACAAGAAGTAGCGCCCATTCGCCTGGCCGAGGCCCACCCGCTCCACCGAGCCTGCGGCCAGGGAAGACAGCAACTGGCTCGTCGCTTCGGCCGGGTCGTTGCTCACCCCGATGGTACGGGCGAACACGTTCGTCGAGCCGCCCGGGAGCACCGCGAGGGCGGTGCCCGAGCCGACCAGGCCGTTGGCCGCCTCGTTCAGCGTCCCGTCCCCTCCGAGCACGACCACCACCTCTGCGCCATCGGCCGCCGCGCCCTGGGCGAGGCGGGCCGCATGGCCGCGCCGGTTCGTCTCTTTCAAATTGACCTCGTGGTCGGCCGAGAGCGCCTTTTGGATCACCACGCGGGCCCGTGCCGTCACCGACGAAGCCGACGTGTTAACTAGGAAAAACAGCCGCATTGAAGGGAC
>JBOGGK010000306.1:0-6982 GCA_050744045.1 Acidimicrobiales bacterium
GCGAGCACGGCCGTGCCGTACAGGTGCACCTGGCAGCTGTTCTCATTGGTGGGGTGGCTCATTTCCGTCACCACCCCGACAACTCCGTGGGCGCCCAGGTCCGCCGCCTCTTTGACCATGCGCTCGAGGGCCGTCTGGTGGGCCGACATCCAGGCCCGGTCGAGGTCGTCCAACCGGCCCAGCCACCCGGGGTTGTGCACCGCGGTCTCGTAGCAGACGCACGGGTAATTTTGCACCGGCTGGGCCGAGTAGCCGGACCAGCGCGAGATCTGGCCGCAGTAAAACCCCTGCACCAGGCCGAGCGGTTGTAGGCCCATCGACACGCACGCCGCGAAGTCCGGGATCGTCAACCCCGAGTCGAAGGCGCGGGGCCCGGCGGGCGGGCTTGGCGTGGCTGTGCTCAATTGTCGAAGGTGATGATCGTCGTAGGCCGGGGCGGGGCGACCCCGTCAGCACCGGCCCGGCGGGCCACGGCGGTCCCCAACGACAGGAACTCGATCGTGTGCTCCCCCCACTGGTGGCTCTTCTCCTCCAGGCGCATCCCCACCACCCCCGAGGCACCCAGGTTGTTGGCTTCGTCCTGCATGCGCTTCATCGCCAGCTCGCGGGCGTCGTACATCGCCTGGGTGAAGTTTTGCAGCTCCCCGTTCTGGCCCAGCTGGCTGATGGCCTGGCCGATGCCCCGGTGGGCGATGTGATAGACGCAGGTGCCCATGACCAGCGCCTGGGGCATGTAACCGGTCTGGGCCAGGGTCCAGAAGTCCTGGCCGCTCAGGTCGCTGGTAAACGGTTTGCCCAGTTTGTTACGGTAGGAATTGCCGTCCTCCGCCTTGACCGCAGTGCCGACGGCGATGAACTCGGCCGAGTCGTGGCCCCATTCGTAGAAGTTGACGTCGAGGCGCACACCCACGACCCCGTCGGCGCCGAGCTGGTCCGCCTCCTCTTCCATGCGGTTCATGGCCAGCTCCCGGGCGTCGTACATGGCGGAGGTCAACTTGGTGAGCTCCTGGGACGACCCCCAGTTGCCCTTCTGCAGCCCTATGTGGTAGATCGAGCTGCCCATGACCAAGCCGAGCGGGTGGAAACCGACCTGCTTCACCAGCAGGAACTCGTTGACCGACAGGTCGCTGGTGAACAGCCCGGCTTCGAGCTCCTGCAGGCGGGCACCCGCGTCCTTCGGCAGATCCGAGGGGACATTGCTCATGCAGCACCTCCGATTATCACGTTTTGCAGGGCCGCCCGGGCGCCCTGGTTGTTGACCGCCTCGTCTTGCAGGGCGCCCAGCAGGCGGGCCAGCCACTGCTCGACCGGGAACTGCTCGCTGCGGATCCGGATGCCGCCCGAGCTCCGCCCTAGCTCGCAGCGCACCGACCGGCCGTCGAGCTCGGCCCGGTACTCGTCCTGGCCGAGGTGGACCGTGATGGCCTTCACCTCCTCGGGCTGGCGGTGCAGCAGCCCCCCCGAAGAGCGCGTCACCTCGACGCGGCCGCCCAGGGCATCCTCGAGGTTCTTGCCGAGCACCCGCAACATCATTTTGACGTCGCTGTTGTCCGCCAGCACCGCCGCCGCCGCCATCTGCATGTCCATCTGGCCGCCGGGCTCGGCCAAGCCCATGCCGCTCATGGCACCGGCCGGCCGGCGCCGGGCTCGTCGGCGGGAGTGGCGGTGGACGTCGCCGGGGCGGGGGCCGGGCCGATGGCAGCCGGCGGCGGGGCGGCGGCCAGGCTGGCTTTCGTCTTGAGGGCCGCCAGCTCGTTCTCGACCTGGGAGGTGCTGCCCAGCTCGTTGAGCTGCTTGGCGATGTCGTCGCCATGGTCGGCCCCCACGTCTTCGAGGACCCCCGACTGCAGCAGCTCGTCGAGGGCCCCGGCGTGGGCCTGGGCGGCGGCGATCTTGTCCTGGGCCCGCTGCAGGGCAGCCCCGGAGTCGTTGAAGGCACCCGAGATGCCGGCGACCTGGTCGTTGACCATGGAGGAGGCCTGGGCCGCACTGTACTGGGCCTTCAGGCTCTCCTTTTGGGTGCGGAACTGGTTGACCCGGGCCTGGAGCGCTTGGAGGGTCTGCACCATCTTCTGCTCCTGGTCGGCCAGTTGCTGGTGCTGAGGCTCCAGGGCGTCGACCTGTTGCTGGGCGGCGGCCTTACGGCTCAGGGCCTCCCGGGCGAGGTCGTCCCGGCCCAGTTGCACCGCTTGGGCTGCCTGCTGGTCCAGGTGGGCCACGGTGTGGCCGAACTGGTCCTCCTGCAGTTCCAGCTGCTTGCGGGCGGCCGCGATCTGGACCAGTGCCCGCCGCACCTTGGTGATCTGCTCCAGCATCTGCTCGTAGCTGAGGTCGAGCATCTCACTGGGGTTCTCGGCTGCGTCGAGGGCCCGGTTGGCCTTGGCTTCGATGATGGCGTGAGCACGCTTGAAAAGGCTCATCTAGGTCTCCCGTCGGAAGTGGGCACCTCCTCATGTTAACGCGGATGCCGGCCGCCCACCGCTGCCCGGGCCGCCAACCGCGTTACCGGGCCCCCGTGAGCCCCGATCTCGTAGCCGGCCCGGGGGGGCCAGCTGCTAGGGTCAGCGGGTGGCCGGACCACCGAGCGTTGCCACCCGTAGAGGCCAACAGGTCGACGACTACCACGGCGAGCTCGTCGCCGACCCTTACCGTTGGCTCGAAGACACCGGTTCGGAAGAGGTCCGCAGCTGGATAGAGGCCCAGAACGAGCTGACGGGGGCCTTCCTCGCCCGCCTGCCGGCCCGGGAGGAGATCCGTAGCCAGCTGACCGAGCTCTGGGACTACCCGAAGCGGGGGGCCCCCTTCGAGCGGGGCGGCCGGTGGTTCCAGGAGAGGAACTCCGGCCTGCAGGACCAACCGGTGCTCTACGTCCTGGGGTCGCCCGGGGCGGGGGAGGGGCGGGTGCTGCTCGACCCCAACCCCATGTCGGCGGACGGCACGGTGTCGGTGCCCGCCACGGCCTTGAGCGAGGACGGCTCGCTGCTCGCCTACGCCACGAGCGCGGCGGGCTCGGACTGGATGACGTGGCGGGTGCGCGAGGTCGCCTCGGGCCTCGACCGGCCCGACGTGGTCGAGTGGTCGAAATATGGCTCGGCGTCGTGGCTCCACGACGGCTCCGGCTTTTACTATTCCGCCACCGAGCGGCCCCGGCCCGGCGACGAGTACACCGCCCAAGCTGCCCCGGTGCGGATCTTCTTCCACCGCTTGGGCACGCCCCAAGCCGAAGACGGGCTCGTTTTCGAGGCCCCGGGGGATCCCGAGTGGATACCCGAGGCCCGCGTGAGCGAGGACGGGCGCTACCTCGTGGTCACCATTACCGTCGGTACGGCGCCCGAGTCGCGCATCGTGGTCGCCGACCTCGACCGCGCCGACGGGGGTTTCACGCCGCTGGTGGACGACTTCTCGTCGATGAACGTCGTGGTGACGAACGTCGGCGCCACGTTTTTCCTCCTGACCGACAGCGGGGCCGAGCGCCAGCGCATCGTCGCCGTCGACCTCGACCGCGCTGGCCGGGGCCGGCCGGCTTGGCGCGAGGTGGTGGCCGAAACCGGCGGGGCCCTGCTCGGCGCCCGCAACTGCGGCGGCCGGATCGTCTGTCACTGCCTGGAGGACGCCTGCTCCCGCCTGTCGGTGTTCGGGCTGGACGGCTCCCCCCTCGGGGACCTGGCGCTGCCGCCGGTGGCTTCGGTCCCCCGCGAGTACGGGGAGGCAGGCGTCGAGGGACGGGCCGGCAGCAACCTGGTCCATTTCGAGCTGCGTTCGTTCACAGACCCCGGCACCTTGTGGTCCTACGACGTCGCCAGTGGCGAGACCAGGGTGCTGCACCGCTCGGCAGCCCGGTTCGACCCCGAAGAGCTCCGCACCGAGCAGGTGTTCGTAACCGCCAGCGACGGCGCCCGGATCCCACTGTTCCTCACCCGTCACCGCGACGTCGAGCCGAGCGGGGAAGTGCCTGTCCTGCTGTACGGCTACGGCGGGTTCAAGATCCCCGTGACCCCCGACTTCGTGGCCTGGAGGGCCCTTTTTGCCGCCCGGGGCGGGCTGCTTGCGGTGGCCGTGCTGAGAGGGGGTGGCGAGTACGGCGGCTCTTGGCACGACGCCGGGCGCCTGGCCCACAAGCAACGGGTCTTCGACGACTTCTGCGACTGCGCCAGGTGGCTCGTTTCCTCGGGGTGGTCAAAGCCGCAAAAGATAGCCATCACCGGGCGCTCCAACGGCGGGCTCCTGGTGGGCGCCTGCCTGACCCAGCACCCCGAGCTGTTCGGCGCCACCGTGCCGGAGGTGGGCGTGATGGACATGCTCCGGTTCCACAAGTTCACCATCGGTTGGGCGTGGAAGAGCGACTTCGGCGACCCGGACGATCCCGGACAGTACCGGTGGGTCAGGGCCTATTCGCCGTTGCACAACATCAAAGAGGGGACCTGCTACCCGCCCACGCTGGTGACAACCGGGGACCACGACGACCGTGTGGTGCCTGGCCACTCGTTCAAGTTTGCCGCCGCCCTCCAAGCGGCCCAGGCGCCAGGCTGCGAGGCTCCCGTCCTGGTGCGAGTGGAAACCTCGGCTGGCCACGGCCAAGGCAAGCCCACGTCCAAGCTGATCGCAGAGCGGGCGGACGTCCTCGCCTTTGTGGAGGCGGCCCTCGGGGCCGAAAGGGCAGGGCCCGGGAAGGCGCGAGGGTAGTGGCCCCAAGCGCGCACCAGGGGCAGGCTCATCGCCTACCCCTGGTGAAAGGCACGCCCCTAACTGATGTAGTGGGACCACCTCAAGACCGGCCGCCACCCAGTCACGGATTGGCCGATTAGACGTTTGGGGGTGCCGCGGGGGCCGACCAGGCCCAGCCGGGCAACGCTTGGGCAGCGCCGGCCGATCGGCTGTCACCTGGCCCGTCAGCAGCCCGGCGGACCGCTCTCCTCGGACGAGCTCAACGTTTCCATCGCGCTCTCCTTTCCAAACGGTTGCCATGAGCACCCTGGTGTGCTCAACTACATATCCTACACCCGTCGACCGAGAAGGGCTAGGTACGTAACGAGATTTTTCGAGCCGGCGCTGCTGTGCCCACGGGGCGCTGACGAGCGGGTGGGACGCAGCGGTGCGGGGCCAGTGCCCAAATTGGGCGCCGGCGGGCGGGCTCGTTAAGATCGGTGCGACCAGCAAAGGGGCGAGGGGGAAGCGTTGACGAGTGACGGGCTTGGCCAGGTGACACGTTGCCGCGCCACGCGCATGTTCCCACCCGACCCCGGCGAGGTCTTCTCCGCCCGCCACTTCGTGGCGTCTGCGCTCGAGGAATGGGGCGTGCGCTGCGAGGACCTCCCCCTGCTCGTGAGCGAGCTGGCGACCAATGCCGTGCTGCACGCGAGGAGCGATTTCGAGGTCACCGTCATCCACGACCGAGGCCGTATGCGCGTCGAGGTGTTCGACCAGAACACCCGCCTGCCTTCGTTCGCTATCGCCCCTCCCGACGCTTACAGCGGAAGGGGCCTGATGTTGCTCCGGGAACTGGCGTCGGCTTGGGGGGTCGAGTCCCACTCGGACGTGGGCAAGACCATCTGGTTCGAGCTTGAGCTGACCGCCAACGCCTTGGCCGCCCACCGTTGACTGGTTGACATCAGAACACATCGGGTGCAATAATAGGTACATCGACCGGCCTCCTGGCCGGGACTCGCGGCCCCCGGACGGGCAAGCCTGCCTACCGCTAGCAACAAGACACGAGGAGCCCGAGCATGTCCCGTACCGTCGACCTTTTCATCGACAGCGACCAGCCCTTGGAGCAGGTCGCCCTACAGTTGAGCGAGCTGGCCGAGCGCCCGCTCACGGTTTGCGCGGACCGGTCCCGGTGGGTGATGCGCGACGCCGGCGTGACCGCTTACCTGGCCGAGCACGACTTCTTGGACGACGACGAGCTGCCGCTCTCTGAGTTCCGCTACGTCCTGTCGGCCTCCGTCAAAGGCGCCGGCGACATCGACGACAGCCCCGAGGTCGCTTGCTTGCGCCGGGTCAACGCCCGGGTGCGTGAGCGCGCCCAACTACCGTCTCTCCTTGTCATAGACCTGGAGAGGCCGGACGGGGCCCTGCCGGGCGCCCCCCGGAGCGTTGGCGGCGAGGTCGCTTGACCGCTCAGGCCGCCTGGGGCGACCCATACTTGGGTATGGGCATGCCTCCGGAGCAGTGGGTCAACGGGTTCAGTTCAGAGCTTTCCCGGCTGGTAGGTGCTGCAGGGGGCCAGGCTGGCAGGGAGCCGGGCGCCGGCCCCCCCGGGGGCGGCGCCCATCCGGCGCCCGCTAGGGCCTACCAGGAGCGCGAGAAGTTCCTTTCTTGCCTGCCACCTGGCTACATGGAAGAGACGGCGCCGGCCGACGCCGCCCAGGACTGGTTCGCCATCGCCGTCCGCCTGCCAGATGAGCCCGGTGACTTGGGCCTGCTCATGGTCACCCCCTGCCGCAACGGCGCTCCGGGCGACTTCCGCCTGCGCCGGATAGGCCGGTACCGGGTCGAGCTTTCTTCGCTGCTGCCCGTGCTGGAGAGCTTCGGCTTGGCCGCCGTGGAGGCGGTGCCGTGGCACTTCGCGCCGGGCGCGGAGGGCCAGGACACCTACCTGGACGACGTCGGCTTGAGGGTGGGCACCAATACCCTCGGCCCTGCCACAGAGGCTGCCGGCTTCGCCCCCCGGCTGGTCGAGGCCGTCAAGGCGGTGCTCGGTGGCCACGCCGAGGCCAACATCTTGAACCGCCTCGTGGTGGGAGCTGGCCTCGGGTGGCGGGAGGTCAACCTGCTCTCCGCCTACCGCGCCTACCGCCAGGTCGTGGGGGGGCTCAGGGCGGCCGAAAAGGCGACCTCGATGGCCGAGGCGCTAGTGGCCTTCCCCGCCGCAGCGGTGGCGGCGGTGGAGCTGTTCCGCTCCCGGCTCGGGCGCCCGGGGGTGGCCGGGGACGATGAGGGTGCCCGCTCCCGGCTGGCCACCGCCCTCGCCGAGGTCCCCGAC
>JBOGGK010000307.1:0-18332 GCA_050744045.1 Acidimicrobiales bacterium
GTGTCCTCGGGGGCGGCCGGCTGGACGCGGCCAAGCGTCCGGTAAGCCCGGCTAAGCCGCTCCGGGAGCGAGAGCCCCTGTTCGCAAAGGTGGCCGGCGATTCTCGAAGCTGATTGTCTGTACAAATGCCGGTTTCGACTGGAACGGGCATGTGACAAACGCGGCCAGCCGGTTGTAACAGAATTGTCAATTGCTGGGGGGACCAAGTAGCCTGATCTACCAGTGCCGCACCCTCGCGCCGCCCGAGCCTAAAGGAGATTGCTAGTGGCCCGTATAACACAGGTCGTGGTTACTTGTGACCTGGAAGATGGTGATGTCAGTGCTTCGGATTCAGTCTCGTTCACTTATGGGGGCAAGACCTACACTCTCGACCTTTGCAACCAGCACTTGGACGAGGTGAAGGCGACCCTCGACGGATTTGCCAGTGCCGGGCATTCTACCGGCCGGGCCACCCGAGGCCGGCGCCGCAACGCGCCTTCTGGGCGCGCGTCCAAGGGGTCCCGCCCGCCCAGTGCCCCGAGGGGCGAGTCCCAGGCTGAGATCCGCGAATGGGCCCGCGCTCAAGGTTATGCCGTTGGCGACCGCGGCCGTATCCCTGGCGAGGTCAGGTCCGCCTATGAATCTGCCCACTCCAAGGGGGGGCGGCGGCGCTAAAACCGCGTGCCCGGCGGGTACCTGAAAGACCAGCGCTGCAGGCCCAAGCCGGCCTGGGCGCTATCGGCCACGGCAAGGGCACGGCTTCCGGCCCGCCAATGGCCGAGCCGGTCACTGGCCCGGTGTAGGGTCTCCTGGTTGACGGAGGCCGGATGAAGCTAGCGGTACCGACTGAGACAAGGCCCGGAGAACGTCGAGTCGCTCTCGTCCCGGGGGAGCTGTCGCGCCTCGCCGGGGTGGAGGTGCTTGTACAGCGGGGAGCCGGCGAGCAGGCGCTTTATCCCGACAAGGACTACGAGGAGGCGGGCGCCACGCTGGTGGACACCGCTCCCGACCTCTACCGGGCGGCGCACTTGGTGGTGAAGGTCAGCCCACCGACGCTCGAGGAGGCGGAATTGTTGCCCGAAGGGGGGTCGCTCCTCAGCTTTCTGGCCCCCGGCGCCCATCTCGACCTGGTCCGGCGCCTCGTCGAGCGCAAAGTGACCGCGTTCAGCTTCGAGCTGGTGCCGAGGATCAGCCGGGCCCAAGCCATGGACGCCCTGTCCTCCCAGGCGACGGTGGCCGGCTACCGGGCCGCGCTGTTGGCAGCCAACAAGCTCGCCAAGTTCTTCCCCCTTTTCATGACCGCGGCGGGCACCGTGGCACCGGCCCGGGTGTTGGTGATGGGGGCGGGTGTGGCCGGCCTTCAGGCGATCGCCACCTCGCGGCGCCTGGGTGCGGTGGTCAGCGCTTACGACGTGAGGGCGGCGGCCAAGGAGGAGGTGAAGAGCCTCGGGGCCAACTTCTTGGAGCTCTCGCTCGAGGCACAAGAGGGTGCCGGCGGCTACGCGGCCGCCCAGTCCGAAGAGTTCCTCGCCCGCCAACAGGAGCTGATCGGGCAGCATGTGGCCGGTTCGGATGTAGTGATCACTACCGCTGCCGTCCCCGGCGGCCGTGCGCCGGTGCTGATCAACCGGGCCATGGTCTCCGGCATGCGCCCCGGTGCGGTGATAGTGGACCTGGCGGCGGGCAGCGGGGGCAATTGTGAGCTGACCAAGGACGGGGAGGAGGTCGAGCTCAACGGGATCCACATAATCGGTGCATCGGAACTGCCGGCCACGATGCCGACCCACGCCAGCAGCCTTTATGCGCGCAACGTGAGCTCTTTTGTGCAGCTGCTGGTGAAAGACGGGCGGCTGGCCCCCGATTTCACCGACGAGATCGTCGACCAGAGTGCCCTCACCCTCGCCGGGACGGTCCACCACCAGGCGACGGGCACCGTCCTGGCGGAGCACGAGCCATGACCTTTGCCCGCAAGGGTGCTCTCCCGGCTAGGGAGATAGGCCGCCCTGGGCCGGCTCGAGCGTTCCCGGGGGCTGCGCAGTGATCCACGATTCGGTAACCCTTTTGGTCATCTTCGTCCTGGCGTCTTTTGTCGGCTACGAAGTGATCTCGAAGGTCCCTTCGATCCTGCACACCCCGCTGATGTCAGGCAGCAACGCGATCCACGGGATCATCCTCGCGGGCGCCATGATCGTCGCCGGCTATGCCCAGGGTTTGTTGCAGACGATCCTCGCTGCTGTCGCGGTCTTCCTCGCCACGGGCAACATCGTGGGCGGTGCGCTGGTCACCGATCGCATGCTCGGGATGTTCAAGGGGCGCAAGCGGCGCCGCCCGGACGAGGAAGAGGGCGAGTGACGGGTTACCTCGCGGTCAGTGTCTCCCCTCACATCTTTACCGGGCTCTACCTGCTCGCCGCCGTCGTCTTCATATTGGCCCTGAAGGCGCTCTCCTCCCCGAAGTACGCCCGTTACGGCATGTGGACCGGCATCGTCGGCATGGTCGTCGCCGCTGCGATCACTTGGGTGGCGCAGCGCGCCAGCCACGATTGGATAATAGCGGTAGCGTTCGTCGCCGGGGCTGCCGTGGCGGTGCCCGCCGCCCGGCTCATAAAGATGACCGCCATCCCACAGATGGTGGCGATCTTCAATGGCGTGGGCGGTGGTGCGGCGGCGACGGTTACCACGGTCGAGTTCCTCCACGACCTGCCGGCCGGCATCGGGCCGGCGGAGGCGGTCGAGGTGATCTTCGGTGTGGCGATCGGCTGCATCTCGTTCTCGGGCAGCATGCTCGCCTTCCTCAAGCTCCAAGAGCTGATGACCGGCACTCCGGTCACCTACCGGGGCCAGCAAGTGGTCAACGGCGTCGCCTTCGTGGTTACCCTTTGGGCGGCGGTGATGACCGTCGCCGACCCCCACGACGTGTGGCTGCTGATCACCGCACTTGCCGCGTTGGCAGTGGGGGCCGGTATCGTCCTGCCGGTCGGCGGGGCTGACACGCCCGTGTTGATCTCGCTGCTCAACGCCTTTACCGGCCTTGCCGTTGCCGCGGACGGGTTCGCCCTTCACAACCTCATCCTGCTCGTGGCCGGGACCCTGGTAGGTGCCTCCGGCGGCTTGCTCACCAAGCTCATGAGCGACGCCATGGGCCGTTCCCTGCCCAACATCTTGTTCGCCGGGGTCGGTTCGAAGCCGGCGGTAGGGGTGGCCAGCTCTGCGAGCTCCGACCGGGCGTACCGCTCTGGCGACGCCGCCGACGTCGCCACCTTGCTCGCCTACTCGCGCCGGGTGATGATGGTGCCCGGCTACGGGCTCGCGGTCGCCCAGGCCCAGCAGACGATCGTCGAACTGGCCAAGGCGCTCAAGGCTCGCGGGGTGAGCGTAGCCTACGTGATAAAAAAAGAAACCGGTCGGATGCCCGGGCACATGAACGTGCTCCTTGCCGAGGCCAACGTGCCGTACGAGGAGCTCGAGGATATGGACCAAGCCAATGCTGAGCTTCCCAACACCGACGTCGCCTTGGTTGTGGGGGCCAACGACGTCGTCAACCCGGCGGCAAAGAATGTCCCTGCCAGCCCGATCTACGGCATGCCGATCCTCAACGTGGACGAAGCGGCCCACGTCGTTTTCTTGAAGCGCAGCATGCGTCCAGGTTTTTCCGGTGTCCAGAACGAGCTGTTCTATGACCCCAAGACGATCATGCTCTTCGGCGACGCCAAGGACTCCCTGGCCAAGCTCGTTTCGGCGGTCAAGGTGAGTTGACCGCGGTTGGGGCCCCCGGTCACGCCACCGGGACACCGACCCGAGCCGGCCCCCAGGTCTGGCCATCCGGACTGGCCACCGGGCCCAGCCAGCCCAGCCGAAGGGCGATCAGGTCCGTAGAATTGGGCCGATGGTGCGAAGCAGGTGGCTGACCCGTAGGGCCTTCGCGCTGCACTTCTTGCTGGTTACGGTGGTGCCAGCGTGCCTCTTGGCGGGATGGTGGCAGGTGCACAGGGCCCTTAGCGGCAACCTGTTGAGCTACTTCTACTCGATCGAGTGGCCCATCTTCGGCGTGCTCGGCGTAATCGCCTGGTGGCAGCTTGTTCACGACGACCGGACGGGCGTGACCGACGGTCCCCGCCAGGCACCCGAGCCCGCCCTGGACGACGAAGCAAAGGCGTCGTCCTCGCCACCGTTGGTGTGGGACAAAGCGCTCGAGACCCCCGAGCTCATCGCCTACAACAGCTACCTGCACACCCTGGCGGCGGGCCGGGCGCGCAAGACCTGGCGTAACCCGCGAGGGCTCCCTGCAGACGTGCCGGAGAGCCCGGCCGGGGCGGAGGAGATGGGCGCGCCAGCCCATGCTGGGCTGGCAGGGCAGGGCAATGGGGCGGTCGGGGCGCCGGCCGTCGGGCCCACCGCACTATGACCGCCCAGCCGCGCGCCGACCAACGGGCCGTTGAGGCCCCAGCTGCCCAGCCGCGCACGGGCCCGCTCGGCGGGACCGCCGGCGCCCTCACCCGCTACCGGGTGATGGCCTTCGTGGTCGGCATCGGCCTGGCGACGATCTGCTTCGTCGGGGTGCCGCTCCAGGTGATCGGTGACAACAAATGGCCCTGGACGAGCGTGGTGGTGATCGTCGGTACCCTGCACGGTTTCCTCTACATCGTCTACCTGTTGTCGTGCTTGGACCTGGCCAGCCGGGCCCGCTTCCGGGCTCTCCAGCTCTTGGGCATGGTCTGCTCGGGGCTACTGCCGCTCCTGGCATTCTACATGGAGCGCAAGGTGTCCCAGAGAGTGAAGGCCCAGCTGGCACTTGGCCCCCAAGCGCCGCCCGGGCCGGCGGCGACCTTGTGGGCCACCCTGGTCCGGCGCCACCCGTGACGGCCCCTTCCTCGGTTTCACCCGTGACGGTTCCCGCCCCGGAGCCGGCTCGCCCCCGCCCCGGAGCCGGCTCGCCCCCGCGCCTGATGCCAGATGGCCACGGCCCTGCGTGACAACGGGGTGCCGGCGTTGCTCGTGCTCATAGAGGGCGAAGGCCACGGCTTTCGCTCGGAGGCGACCCTCGTGCGTGCCCTGGGCGCCGAGCTCGCCTTCTACGGCCGCGCTCTCGGGTTCGAGCCGGCGGGCGACATGTCGAGGGCGTCGTCGGACCTGGAAGCGGCAGCGGCGCCCCGGGGTTCCACATGGCCGGCTGGTCCCGTCGCGCCCGAGGCCAGCCTGCCGGCCCGGGGCCGGTAGACTTCGCCGGGGATGCCATTGAAGTCGCCGGCGGTGCAGACGAGCGTCCTGGTCGCGCACTGGCAGACCAGTTGGACGTTACTTGTTGCCCTAGCGGTTGAGGTCGCGGTGCTGGTCTGGTACCTCATGAGCGTGCGCAGGCTCGCCCGGGGCGGCAGGAGGTGGCCAGGGCAGCGCACCGCAAGCTTCGTGGTCGGCCTGGCCGTGCTCGCTTACCTCGTCGAAGGCGGGCTGGCCCACTACCAACGGATCAATTTCACGGCTCACGTGGTGCAGCTCGTCCTGATCGCCTACGTGGTGCCCCCGTTGCTGGCCGTCGGCGCCCCGCTGCGGCTTGGGTTGCAGACCTTGCGGCGCCGCCCTAGCGCGGTGCTGGCCGGCGCCTTACATAGCCGGGTGGCCCGCGCCCTCACCCAGCCCTTGGTGGCGTGCGGCGTCTTTATCGCCACGCTCTACCTTTATTTCCTGACCCCACTGTACACGAGTTCGGAGGCCCACCCCTCGTTCTTGGTCCTGGTGGACCTCGTGTTCGTCCTCGGCTGCGCCTTGTTCTGGTGGGTCGTCGCCGGCCGTGACGCCCTCCCCCGGACGACAGGTTTCGGGATGCGCTTCGTCGTCCTCGTCGTTACGGTGCCTTTCAACGCTTTCTTGGGGCTCGCCGTCGCAGGGGTGTCCAGGCCGCTCTACGCGGCAGCGAACACCCTGGCCGACACCCACCGAGGGGGCGACGTCCTGTGGGGCCTGTCAGAGGTGATCGTCGTAGCCGCCTTGGGCCTGCTGTTCGTTGAGTGGGCGCGTGAGGAGGAGCGCAAGGCCGTGAACGCTGACCGCCAGTTCGACGCCGCCATGACCGCGGCCAGGGCGGCAACCGCGGCGGCCCCGGCGGGGGAGTCAGGCTTTGGCAGCTCGGGCGAAGACGTGGGCCTTTCCAGGGCTCCCTGACAATTGGGGCCTCCGGGTCACCCGCCCGGCCACGGCCGCATGGACGCTGCCAGGTCGAGCGCTTCGAGCCCATTGCCCGGCCCGCCCGTTTCGTAGACGTCATGGCCCTCGTCCCACAGGACCTCTGACGTGGTGGAGTTGCCGGCTTCGGCCGAGCCGGGCACGGAAACGGCGACGACCCCTTTCGATGCTGGGGGCAGGCGGTGGCCGGCCAGCCAGGATGCCAGCGCGGTCCCGGCCGCGGCGGGGGCCTTGGAGCCGCCGACGGTCTGGACCTGCACTCGCCAGGGGCCCACGGCCCAGGTCAAGGCGGCCCCCTGGTCGGTGAGGCAGCTGTCGGCGGGGGTGGCTCCCAGGTGGACGGGGGTAGCCGCGCCACTGCATGAGCTGATGTCCTGGCCGGCGCTGGCATCGAGGTAAGAGGAGGCGGCGGCGGAGGAGGCGGTGGGAGTAGTCGAAAAGGTGCCCAGTTCTGAGGCGGGGTTGCGGGCGGCCGACCCGAGCTGGGGGCTGTTCACCGGCTCCTGGGTAGCGGTGGCGATGAGGGTCACCGAGTAGGTGCCACCGAGGCCGGTTGCTTCGGCGGAAACGGCGGCCGGTGCGGCAGGGAGCACGTCGGGCGCTTCCGCCCCGGAGGGCCGCGGCTGCATGGTCTCCATGGCCTGGTTGATAACCGGCGCGAACGCGGTCGCGGTGGCCGAGGTGGTGGGCGCCGTCGTGGTCGTCGACGCGGTAGTAGTGGCGCGGGGCCTTGTGGCCGCGGTCGTCGACGGGCCTGCCGCGGTACCGGACGAAGAGGTACCAGACGAAGAGGAGCTCCCGCCCGGGGCAGGAGCGGAGCTTGGTGGTGGCCCGGTACTTTCCGTGGGCCGTGGTGCCGCCGGCACTGAGGTGGTGGTGGCGGCGCGGTTTGGGTGGTTTGCGGCGGGGTGCCGGCTGCCGCAGGCCCCCAGGGCCAAGCCGAGCCCCGAGCTCCCCATGATGACGGCCGCCAGTGCGGTGCCCCGGCGGGGCCGTCCTTGGCCTGGTCCGGGCAGGGTCATAGTGGGACGGCCAGTTTAGGGTGCACTGGAGCGGGGTGGTGGAGCGCTGGGCCCCCTAGCAGGAGTAGTCGCCGTCGAAGCGGCCGGCGGCGCTTTGGACCAGGCTCACCGGGCCGCCGGCGAAGCTGCGGCCCCGGCACCACCGCACCGGCACATTGGTCCGGACCCCGGTTGGGTACCAGGCCCTCGTGCCGGGGACGTAGCCTCCGGTGATGATGTCCCACTGGTAGGTTGTGGAGTAGACGGCGGGGTTCAACCTGTCCGCCCGCAGCGCCGCTATCGCCCCTGCCACGACGCGGGCGTTAGCCCTTTGAGACGATGACCAGGGCGCAGCTGTCTCGACGTCCAGCCACCAGGTTTTGCTGTGAGCGCCGTGGGCCACGGCAGAACCGACGGAGAACAGGGCCGTGTTGTAGCCGTAGTTGTACGACTTGCAGTAAAGGTCGCCCCGCGCGCACCTCCCGGCTGGCCCCGTGGCCCACTGGCGGGAATCGGAGCCCCGGGGTGAGTTGAGGTTGATGTAGGTGCTCAGGTTGGGGCCGGCCCAACGGGCTTCGTTCGTGAAGCAGGGGTTGCCGGTGAAAGCCCACCCACCGTTGACCCCGACCACGGCTACCCGCGAGTGCGGAGGGAACGCGCCATGGCACTGAGGCCAAGAGATGTCATAGCCCTTGGCCCCCTCGGGGTACGCTTTCGGCCCGACGGCGTGGACCGGCGCGGACCGGGCGGGCTTGGGGTGCAGCTTGTCCGGCTTCGCCTGCTTCGCCTTGGCCTTTTTCGGCTGAGCCTTCTTGGTCCGCAGCTTGTTGGCCTTGGCTTCTTGCTGTCGAGCTTTCTTGGCCTCCACCTTCTTGGCCCTGGCCTTCTTGGGCTGTACCTCCTTCGGCTTGGGCTTAGCCGTCGGGGGCGGTTTCAAGCTGGAGGGCGAGTCTGGCCCGAACGCTCCTGCGCTTTCGACGCCGTCGCCTCTCCCCTTGCCGAGCACCATGGCGACGACTTTCTGGCCGTAGGGGAGGGTGCCCTGGCCGCTCCCGCGGAAAGGGGCGCTGCCGAAGCTGAGGATGCGCCCGTCCGTACCCCAAAGCCAGTAGCCCTGCCCTCTCGGCGCGGTGGCTATGCCGACGATCGGGGCGAGAAGGCCCGTTGCAGGAGCCTTGCCGAGTGAGCGGGCGTCGCCGAAGTCGTAAACGGAGCCCCGCGAAGTGACCAGGCGATAACCGTTGCCGTCCGGGGTGGCAGCCATCCCCACGACCGGCTCCGAGGGCGCGGGTCCCTCGGCCGAGCCCAGATAGCCGGCGTTACCGAAGGCAAATATCCCCCCATCGGCGGATACCAGCCAGTACCCCTGGCCGCTGGGAGTGGCGACCATGCCGACTACGGGAGAGTTCAGGTGGCTGAGCCCCATGGAGCCGTGGTATTTGGCGCCGCCGAAGGTGAACACACCACCAGCGGCGGTCACCAGCCAGTAGCCGTGGTGATCGGGCGTAGACGCCATGCCCACGACGGGGTTAGCCTGGCCCACCCCGCCGGTGGCGAGCGAGCCGTAATGGGGAGCGCCGCCTATGTCGAAAACGGTCCCGTCCGCGTCTGCCAACCAGTAGCCGTGCCCTCCCGCGGCCGTAGCCATAGCGACGATCGGGTGCCGGAGGGCACGGTCCAAAGATCCGGAGTAGGGGGCTCCGCCGAACGCGGCCACCGACCCGGCGTTGGTGACCATCCAGTAACCGGCCGGCGACGCTGCCGCTTGCGCCGGCAAGGTGGTGGAGGTCGTGGTGGTCCCGGGAGCACTGGTCATCGTGGTGGGGTCAGTCGTAGTCGCCGCCGGCACCGTCGTCGTCGCCCCGGGGGCGGTGGTCGTCGTCGGGGCCGGCGCGGCGGTGGTCGGCGCGGCGGTGGTCGTCGCCCACGTGGACGTCGTAGCGGTGGTGGCCAGGGTGGGGACCGCGCGCGTGGTGGGACCGGTAGTCGGGGTCGTCGGGGTGCCGGAGGCGGTGGCTGCCTTCGCCTCCGCCAGAGCGGCTGGGGCCGGAGCGTTGACCAAGGGTAGGCAGAGCAGGGAGCCGGCAGCGAGAGCAGTTGCCCACAACCCGGCACGGCGCCGGCCAGCCAACGTCAGGGCCTGCTTGGCTGTACCGGCAGTGGGCCGTCCGCCGGCGGACAAGGTTTGGCGGTCTTGGGCGCGCATGAGCAGGACCTCCTCATGTTTGCTGCGGCCGAATTGCCAGAGGTTTACATTTAGCCGTTGAAAATGCAGTTACAATTAATGACGCCTGTAGCGCCCCAGGGGGTTTGCGCCGTAGAGCCGGTGAGGGGCGGCAAGAGCGGCCACTTCAGTTGCCACGCTGTTGAGGTCGTCCGAACCGAGGCTCCACTTGAGCTTTGGGGCGAACCAGAATCCTTCTTGAGTCACTGAAAATACGCGATAACTAGTCTGCTTGGGCCCCGACCGACAATCACCATTGACCGCCGTCAATTATGCGATGCCCAGGTGACTTTATCGCTCTCGGCGTTCCGCTGGCTATGCCCCGTCCGGGTGGTTGTTGTCATCCTCACCCGGTACAAATTGGGCAAAGAGGGTGTATGGAACGGGAAGATCTCGTGGGGCCAAGGGCGGTCAAGCGGCACCTCGCGCCCGCCCCGGGCATCGCTACCACCAGGGACGGTACTGCCGCTCCCATCAAGGACGGTGCTCGGGCGGCGCCGGGCTCAGAACTTGAGGGCCGAAAGTTCGGGGATCCAGCGCTCGGAACGCGAAACCGCATCTTTCCACCGCTCTCTCCGGTCGACGCCGGCCGGTCCGACAACCGCCCGGGGCTTCACCAATGCGGCGACTTCATCCTCGGTGGACCAGACGCCAGCAGCAAGACCAGCCAGGAAGCCACCCCCGAGCGAGGTCGCTTCGAGCTGGGCCGAAATTTCCACCGGTCTCTGGCAGGCGTCAGCCAGTTCCTGGACGAACACCGGGTTGGCTGTCATCCCCCCGTCGACCCGCAGGCGGTCGACGGCGTAGCCGGAGTCCGCCTCTGCCGCCTCCAAGAGGTCGGCGCCACGCTGGGCCACGCCTCTCAGGACGGCGCGCACGAGCTCAGGGCGGCCGGTGCCGGCTGTCATCCCGATGAAGACCGAGCGGGCGCCGAAGTCCCAATGTGGAGTCCCGAGGCCGACCAGGGCCGGTACGTAAAAGACGTCCCCTGTATCGTCGCAGCGTGCCGCCACCTCGGCCGACTCCTCGGGGCGCGTGAGCAGGCCGACATCGTCCACCAGCCAGGAGACGGCGGTGCCCGCCGAGATCATCAGGGCCTCGACCCCCCAGGTCACCGCGTCCGGCCGGGCCCAAGCGATGATCGGCAGGCAACCATGGTCACCGCTCTTGCCCGCGCTGGCGAACGTGGGCGGCTGGCCGCCGACGTTGACGTCCAGGAACGCACCGGTGCCGAATGTGGCCTTGGCCTGTCCGGGGCGGACGCACCCCTGGCCGATGAGGGACGCCTGCTGGTCCCCCGCTATCCCACAGACCGGGGGGTGGCCCGGGAGCGCTCTGGCGATGGCCACCGCCTGCGAGGATGGGACGATCGTGGGGAGGGATGCCTCAGGTATGGCCAAGCGTTCTAGCCGGGAACGGTCCCAGGCCAGCTCGGCCTCGCCGGCCAGGACCGCCTCGGTGGGCAGGAGGCCGCTCACGGCGGCGTTGCTGAAGTCGGTCACGTGGGACTCACCCCTGCTCAGGTGCCATACGACCCACGAATCGAGCGTCCCGAAGCGTAGAGATCGCTGCCGGGACGGGTCGTAGGTGTCCAGCAGCCAGGCCACCTTGGTGGCGGACTCGTTCGGCGCCAAGCGAAGGTTGTCTGCTTGTAGCTCGAGGCACTTCCCGGCGGTCCGCAGGTCTTGCCAGGAGAGGGCTGGCCCCACGGGCTGGCCGCCAGCCGCTTCCCATACGACGGTGGTGCCCCGTTGGTTGGTGACGCCGACACCGTCCACCGGTCCTGCCTGCGCGAGACAAGCCCGCGCCACCGAAAGAGCGGACTGGGCGAGGGCGGCCGCGTCCAGTTCTACCAGCCCGGGCGTTGGGTGCATGGTCACCAGCGCGGCTTCCTGGCGAGCCTCGACGGTGCCATCCGGGCGCACTACGGCGGCCCGGACGGCACTGCTGCCGATGTCGATCACGAGGACGCTGATATCCGGCTCCCTTCGCGCCTCGAGGCTTGGTCCTGCGCAGCGAGACGTTAGTACGGTTGGGTGGTGCCCGAAGCCCCACGCGGCCGGCTGGCGGACGGCCCTCCGGCCCTGGCCGACATCGGCGGCTGGCCAGCCGTCCTCGGGCGGCTGGCGGGGGGCGACGACCTCACGTCGGCCGAAGCGGCGGCCGCGCTGAGGGAGATCCTGGAGGGAGCGGCGAGCCCGTCACAGGTGGCGGCGTTCATCTTCGGCTTGCGTTGCAAGGGCGAAACCGCAGAAGAGCTCACCGGCATGTTGGAAGCGATGCTCGAGGTGGCCGAAGTCGTTCCGGTACCCTCCGACCTGGCGAAGCGCCTCGTCGACACTTGCGGCACGGGGGGGGACCGGGCCGGGACCATCAACGTGTCGACGATCGCCGCCTTGGTTGTCGCCGGCGCCGGCGTCCCGGTGTGCAAGCACGGCGGGCGGGCAGCGTCTTCCCGTACTGGTTCGGCAGACGTGCTCGAAGCCCTGGGGGTGGAAATAGCGTTGCCACCGGCCTCGGTCGCACGGTGCATCGAAGCGGCAGGCATCGGCTTTTGCTTCGCCCCGAGGTACCACCCGGCCATGCGCCATGTCGTCCCCACCCGCCGTGAGCTGGGTATCCCGACCGCTTTCAACCTTCTGGGCCCGCTGGCCAACCCCGGCCGCACCCGCTACCAACTGGTCGGCGTCGGCGACCCCAGGGTGGCAGGACGCCTGGCCACCGTCCTGGGCGCCGCGGGGGCGGCCCGGGCTTGGGTGGTGCACGGCGACGACGGCCTCGACGAGCTGACCACGACCGGCCCCTCCCGCGTCGTCGAATGGCGTGCCGAGGCCACCGTGGGCGGCCAGGGCCCTCAATGTGCCGCCGGGACGGTGAGGCACGGCGAAGGCAGGTTGCACGAGTTCGAGGTCGACCCGGGCCGGCTGGGCATCGCCGCGGCTCGCCTGAAACAACTAACTGGCGGAGGCCCGGCGGAGAACGCGGACGCGGTGAAGGCCGTGCTTTCCGGCCAGAGAGGTCCGCACCGCGACATCTCGTTGCTCAACGCCGCCGCCGCGCTCGTGCTGGTGGGCCAGGCCCCAGACCTCGACGAAGGGCTGGTGCAGGCCGCCGAATCAGTAGACAGCGGCAGGGCCCGGTCTTGCTTGGGACGTTTGGTGAGCTTGTCGCGCTCGGAGGCCGCCGGCCGCCGTTAGCGGGCTGGACGGGCGGCTGCAGAGCCGGGTCAGACTTGCGGCGCCGGGTTGGCGGGTGGGCTCAGGCTGGCGGGTCAGGCTCAGGCCGGCGGAGGCCCAGCCCAGGTTGACGGAGGCCGGGGCGTGAGCTCAGAGAGGGCTGCCTCCATGGCCGCGATCCGCTCGTCGAGAGTGAGCGGCCCGCAGGATTGAGGCCACGCCAGCTGCGCCCGTCTGGTCGCCAACCGGTGCACACGCCGAGCTGCGTCCTCAACTGCGCTCACTTCCCACCCGAGCGAGCCCAGCGCCTGGGACCGGGCCATGCCACGGCCAAGCAGGTTGGCCGAGACGACCTGGTGGTCCAGCGACACTGCTTCCCGTAAGACTTCGCCGGCCAGCTCCGCGATCTCATCGGTGCCGGCGCCTTCGGTCTGGCAGCGCCCGCGCCACAGGCGGGGACGAAGCGTGGAGGGCCGCAGCGAGCGCTGACGAGTCCCTACGACAGGCCCGACCAGTTGGCATGCGTAACGCAGCCTTCGGTGCAACGTGGCGGCAGCACCGGGGCTCCAGAGCCAGAGCAAGGGCGGGGCGCCCGCGCCGCGGTCGGGCGCGACCCGGTTGGCTCTGCGCAAGGAGGCGGTCGCTGCGAACGCCGCGCTGGTCAATAACACGACGGGCAGCAGCAGGAAGATCAGCAGCAAGAGCAACCACTCCACAAAGCGATGGTACGGCTTCCAGCCCGGCTGTGTGGCTGGGCTGGTCGGGAGGTGGCTAGGGCTGGTCGGGAGCGCCGAGCTCCCACATGGCTTCCAGGTCCTTCCGGCTGTAGGAACGGAAAGCAACAAGGGTGCGGGTGTCCGTGACCCCTCCAAGGCCGTGCAGGTGCCGGGTGACCACTTCGGCCAGTTCGTCCATGTACCTCACGCGCACGACGGCCACGATGTCGGCATGTCCGGCCACCGAGTACGCCTCGGCCACGCCCTCTACGGCAGCCACTTCTTCAGCCAGCTCGGCCACCCGGGCCGGTTCGGCGTCGATGAGGACGAAGGCGGTGACCATCGAGGCAACGGTAGTGCCGGCGAGCTAGCTCAGGCGACCCGACCGGCCCCGTCCGACGGCGTGACCTGGTAGACCTCAGGCTGCCCGAAGCCGGCAGCGGCGAACGCTCTGGACAGTGGGGTGGCCAGCTGCAGCGCGTCCGCTCCGATGGTTATGGCGCACCCTCCCAGGCCTGCCCCGGTCAGGCGGGCGCCGTCCGCCCCGTTAGCGAGGGCGGTCTCGACGACCAGGTCGAGCTCCGGGCAGGAGACCTCGAAGTCATCTCGCAGCGATATGTGAGATGCTACGAGCAGGTCGCCTATGGAGCCAATGCAGCAGTGTTGTTGCAGGCGGCCGACTGTTCCCTCCACACGGGCATTCTCGGTCACTACGTGGCGGGCACGTTTGCGGAGAGCGCCGCCGAGCTCGCTCTCGACCTGGGCAAGGCTTGCTTCGCGCAAGGAGCGCAGCCCGAGCTGCGCCGCCGCCTTCTGGCAGGCCCCCCGCCGGTCGGCGTACGCCCCGCTCGAGTTGTCCCGTTCCACTCGGGTGTCCACGACCACCATCGGTCCGCCGCCGAGGGGTACCTGCCGTACCGACAACGACGAAAAGTCCACCAGCACGGCATGGCGGGCTTTAGCCTCCAGCACCGAGATCTGGTCCAGAAGCCCGCACGGGACCCCTGCGAAAGAGGACTCTGCTTGCTGGGCTAGACGGGCCATGGCCAACCGGTCGAGCCCCACCCCCATCAGCTCAGCCAGGGCCATGGCTACAGGCACAGTTAGGGCGGCACTCGACGACAAGCCGGCGCCACGGGGGATGTTGGACGATATGACGAAGTCGGCGCCCGGGAGGTCGCTCGCGCTGTGGTGCGGCGCCCGGACGATTTGGTGCAGGGCCTGGACGACCCCGAGCGGGTAGCGCGCCCAGCGCGGGAACCGCTCGGCTTCCCAGGACCCCACGTCACTCAGGTTGGCGTTTACCTCGCGGTCCAGGTCGGTCGACCTGACGTGCACCACTCGGTCCTCCCGGCGCCGGGCGGCCACCCAGGTGGCGCGGTCGATGGCAAAGGGCAGGGCCAACCCGTCGTTGTAGTCGGTGTGCTCACCTATCAGGTTGACCCGGCCGGGGGAGCGCCAGATCCCCTCCGGTGGGTGGCCACTGAGCCGGCGCAGTTCCTGGGCCGCATCCGCTGCCAGGCTGTGCAGGGCCGTGCCCCCGCCGTCACCAGCGCTCACCGTGGCCAAGCTATCCGTTGGCTGGGAGGTCGCTTGAATGTCACACCCACGCGACAGCCTGGTGGCCATGGAGACCATGACCATCGACTGCGACGGCTGCATCATGCAGGGCACCGACGCTTGTAGTGACTGTGTGGTGACGTTCATCTGCGACCGCGAGCCCCGAGGCGCAGTGGTGCTCGACCTGGCGGAGGAGAGGGCGCTTCGGCTCCTTGGGCGCAACGGGCTGCTGCCACCGCTCCGGCACTGCCGCAAAGCCGGCGTTCCTGGGTGAGCCACTGCACAGGGCGGCACAGGAAGCAGCGGGCCGGGCCAAACTGGAGGGGTGGCAGGCGCGCACGGGCAAAGGACCGACGCCGTCGAAAAAGGGCGCTCCTCTGACCCCCAACGACCGGGCCCCGCCCAACGACCGGGCCCCGGCACCCTTGACCCCGCGGACTGCGGTGGGCTCGTGGACGAGTTGCGCCGTTTGGCCCGCCGGGTCGGTCTGGCCGCTGTCGGCATAGCGCCCGCCACGCCCATGGAAGCGACAAGGCGCGTCCTCGAAGAACGGAGGGCTGCCGGCTTGGCGGGCGGGATGCAGTTCACCTACCGCAACCCCGCCCGCTCGACCGAGCCGACGAGGGTGCTCCCCGGGGCCACGGCGCTTGTCGTCGGAGCGTGGCGCTACGGCGACCGTGAGTCTCGGGCGCGAGGTGCGGGGAGGAAAGGCGCTGGTGGCGGCGCTTGGCCCAGCCGTGGCAGCGTTGGGCCGAGCTGTGACGGCGTTGGGCCGAGCTGTGCCGTCGAGCCTCGCGACGGCGTTGGCCAGGTCCTCGAGCACGGCCTTGACCGACCGGGGGAAGGCGGTCTTGACCGGCCTGTAGAGGCCGGCCGTCCCGTAGGTACCGTGGCTCGTTACGCACGGCAGGACCATTACCGCGACCTGAGGACCGCGCTCGGGGCGCTGGCCGAGCACCTGGTCCAAGCGGGCTGGTCGGCACGGGTGGTGGCGGATGACAACGCCCTGGTGGACAGGGCCGCGGCCGAGCGGGCCGGCCTCGGCTGGTTCGGCAAAAACAGCAACATCCTCCTTCCCGGGCAGGGTTCGTGGTTCATCCTCGGCTCGGTGGTCACGGACGCGCCGCTCCCGCCGGACCAGCCCGTGGGCGACGGCTGCGGGCCTTGCCGGCGCTGTATCGGCTCCTGCCCGACGGGAGCGCTGGTCTCACCTGGCGTCCTGGACGCCCGGCGATGCCTGGCCTGGCTCCTGCAGGCTCCTGGCGTGTTCCCATTCGAGTACAGGGACGCGCTCGGGGACCGGATCTACGGATGTGACGACTGCCAGGAAGTGTGCCCGGCCAACCGGGCGGCGGCCAGGCTGGCGGCGCCGCGTGCCGCCAGCGCCGCCTCGCCCGCCAGCACCGAGGGAACTGCAGTCGACCTTCTCGACATGCTGGCTGCGCCGGACGAGGTGCTGCTGGCAAGCTACGGCCGCTGGTACATCGCGCGGCGCGACCCCCGGTACCTGAGGCGCAACGCGCTCGTCGTCCTCGGCAACGTCGCCGACGGGCGGGCGCCGGCGGTACAGGCAACGCTTTACCGCTATTTGACCGGGCCCGACGAGATGCTGCAGGCCCATGCCGTGTGGGCCGCGTGCAAGCTCGGCCGCCGTGACCTCTTGGAGCGCGTCCCGGGGCTGCTCGATGACCCCTCGGAACTGGTCCAAGACGAACTGCGCCGCCAGCGGTGGGCCGGGCCGCGAGAGGCTTGCCACTAAGTGCCCGCCCGCCCGGGCTAGAACTTGGATGTGGCGCGCCACCTCCTCCTCACCAACGACTTCCCGCCCAAGGTGGGCGGCATCCAGTCCTACCTGTGGGAGTTGTGGCGACGTCTGCCGCCCGACGAGGTGACCGTCCTCACGGCCTCCTACCCGGGAGCACAGTGGTGGGACCGCCAGCAGAAGTTCCGTGTCGTGAGGACACGCGAACCGGTGCTCCTCCCCCAACCGCACCTGGCCCGGCGCGCTCGGCAACTGGCGGTCGCCGCCGGTGCAAAGTCGGTCGTGATCGACCCCGCCCTCCCTCTTGGCCTCATTGGGCCCTCCCTCGGCTTACCGTACGCGGTCGTGCTTCACGGGGCCGAAGTGACCGTACCCGGCCGCCTGCCCGTCAGCCGCCCCCTCTTGGCCCGGGCCTTGAACCGGGCGTCTTTGTGGATCGCGGCCGGCACTTACCCTGAAACGGAGGCAAGGAGGGCGCTCGGCCACCGCCACGAAGGCGGCCCAGCGAGGGCGCTCGTCCACCGCCACGGAGACGCCCCAGCGAAGGACGCCCCCCTCAATGAAGGCGCTCCAGCGAACGGCCTCGCGCCCGGCGCCCGAACGCCGCCTGCAATCCGCATCCCCCCGGGGGTGGACACCGAACGCTTCCGCCCCCTGCCCCGCATCGACCGGGCGGCCGCCCGCGCCCACCTGGGTCTGCCGGCGGCGGGCCGCCTGCTGGCCAGCGCCAGTCGCCTGGTGCCGCGCAAGGGCATGGACACCCTGATCGAGGCGGCGTCGAGGGTGAGCGGGAGTTTCCCGGAGTTGTCGGTCGCCATTGCCGGCGGCGGTCGCGACCGGCACCGCCTGGAACGGTTGGCGGCCAAGGCCAGCGTCCCGGTGAAGTTCCTCGGCACCTTGAGCGACGTCGACCTGGCCGCTTTTTACGCATGCGCAGACGTGTTCGCGCTGTGCTGCCGGTCCCGATGGTGGGGCCTGGAGGAGGAGGGCTTTGGCATCGTCCTGGTAGAGGCAGCCGCGTCCGGGGTGCCGTGCATAACCATCGACAGCGGGGGAGCCGGAGAGGCCGTGGTCGACCAGGAGACGGGGCTGGTGGTGAGCGGCGATGACCCCGTGGCCGGGGTGGCTGACGCGCTGGGGTCGTTGCTCAGCGACCCGGCGAGGGCCCGCCACATGGGGGGAGCGGGCCGGCGGCGAGCGGAAGAAGAGCTCTCGTACGACATCCTCGCGCTCAGGCTCGGAATCGCCCTCGACCAGTTGCGCGCCCAGGCAGGCGATGGCGCGTAAGGTTTGGCCTAGGAGGTGTGCCCGGTTGACCCTAGGAGGTGTGCCCGGTGGAAGAGCAAGTAACTGAAAGGATGGTCGTCCGGGCTAGCCCTGCTTGCTGTTACCAGGTACTGATCGACTTCGAGCGCTATCCGGAATGGGCGGCCGACATCAAGACGGTCTCGGTCGAAGAGCGCGATGAAGACGGGCGCCCGACGCAGGTCGCGTTCCGGGCCGCCGCCTTTGGTCGCAGCACCTCCTATACCTTGCGCTACGACTACAGCGGGGCGCCGTCGCGGCTGTCGTGGCAGCAGGTGCGGGGCGACGTCACCCGCCGCCTCGACGGGAGTTACGACATCTACCCGAGCGACGACGGTTCCGCTGATATCACCTATCACCTGGTCGTCGAGCTGAAGGTGCCCCTGCCCGTGTTCGTCAAGCGCCGCGCCGAGGGCCGCATCACCTATAC
>JBOGGK010000308.1:0-6077 GCA_050744045.1 Acidimicrobiales bacterium
GAGCCAGCCCGAGCACCGGCGGCGAGCCGGCGGCCCCGGCCGGCGCCCCCGCCCACCGCAGCCTCAGCCCCGGGTCACCTCGTCCCCGCTTGCGCCAGCCCGGGCGGCGCTTGCCGGCGGGGTAGGCCACCGCGTGCTCGGTCCAGGCTTGGCCATCCCACCAGCGCCACTGGCCGGGCGCGCCGGGATCCGAGTACCAACCCGGCTCCCGTTGCCTCGCCACGGCACTACGGTAGGCCCTCGAGCCCCGCCCAGCGGTGGACTACCGGGAGCACCGCCGGGCGGCACCGGCCGGGGACGGGGCGGGCGGGCCGGCGGCTGGGGACGACGGCGCCGGCGTCAGGACGAGGGGCCGATGGCGTCCACGTAGCTCACCTCGGCCGCTCCCGAGCACCGGGCCGTGATCCTCAGCGCGAGCGCCCGGGTGCCGGCGGGCAGCACCGCCAGCAAGTAAGGGGCGCGGCCGTGGTCGCCTATGGGTCCGGCGGCTCCCGCCACCGTGTGCCAGGTGCCGTTGGGCAGCTCGATGGCCACCTTCGTCCCCGTTACCCGGGCGGCGCTGCCCCTCGCCGGCGCCACCGAACCCACACTCACCTGCGACAGGGGCTCTGCTGTGCGCCATGCCCAGCGGAAGCTGGCCCGGCCTCCCCTGGCCGGGGCGACCCACCCCGAGCTGCCGCGGTCGCCCTGGCCGTCGGGAGCCAGCCGGACCTGCCGCGCCGGGCTGGCCGGCGGGCCGGCGGTCCGGTCGACCAGGCTGGGCTGGGAGGTGCCGGGGCCGAGGAGCTCGAACACCGAACTGTGGTCGTGGCCCGTCGAGAGCAAGCGCACCGCCCCGACCGGCGGGGCCGCCCCGACCGACGAGGCGATTTTCATTAGGCAGGGACTGTCCAGGTGCCCCGGGATGTTGAAGTCGCCGACCACCAGGAAGCTGGCCCGGTCCGAAACGAGCGCCCGGCGCACCAGGCCGGCCCGGCACGGGCCGGCATGTTGCGCCGCGAACGGGCCGTAAGGGGTGGTCTCGATGAATGCCGTCCAGGCGGTCCGGTGCCCGGTGAAATAGCCGATGCTCCCCCGGTAGTCGGTCTCCACCACCGCCGAGACGGGACGCAGCGACCGCAGAAGGGAGACGGCCGGGTTGGCGCTGAACTGAGAGCTTTGTTGGCCCTGGGCGAACAGGTAGTCCCGGGTGAAGCCGGAGGCGGTCGGGACCGTTACCGCCAGGGCCCCCACCACCACGGCGGCCGAGGTCACTGCCCCGCTCAGCCCCCGGCCGCTCAACCCGTGCCCGCCCAGCCCACGGCGATCCAACGCCCGGCCACCCAGCGCCCGGCTCAGCCGCTCACGGCCGAGCACCCCAGCCACGGCGCGCCCGGAGGCCACCGCGCCCACGACGTACCAGAGGGTGAGCACGGGGAGCACCAGGACGAGGCGGCGCTGGTTGGTGTAGGGGTAGGCCAGAGTCTCCAGGAAGTAGGCCCCCACCATCCACGTCTCGGCCCGCGGGTGGCGGCGGTACCAGACGACCGCGCCCACCACGCAGAACACCGGCACGCTCACCCCCACCAGCGCCACCAGGTCAGGGACCGGCCCGGTGCCCGGGAGGGGGCTGCCCGAGGGCAGCACCGACTGACGCAGCACTTGGTGGAGGTAGGACCAGAGGCCATGGTAGATCTCCGGCACCACCTGGTGGACGAACTCGCCTTGGCCCGGGTTGGCGATCTCCCCCGCGTACCGGTCGCCAACGGTGGCTCCACCGGTCAACCACCTGGCGGCCAGACCGGGCAGGAGCAGGGCGAGCACGCCGCCTCCGACGCCTGCCGCCCGGCGCCAGCGCCGGCGCCAGATCTCGTAGAGCACCAGGCCGACTACCAGGCCGGTGCCGGCTTCTTTGAGCCACACGAGCAAGGCCATGAGCACCACCACCAGCGCTCCCCGGCCCCAGCCCGGCCGCCGGCGCCAGCCATCGATAGCGAACAGGGCGGCCACCAGCACGACCAGGAACGGCGCCTCCGCCATGACCATGGTCGCGTACGTTGCGAGCACCAGGTTTATGGCGAGCAGGCCGAGCACCGCCACCCGGTAGCCGGGCCGCACGCCCCGGCGGCCCATCCAGGCCCACAGGAGCGGGTAGAGGGCGGCCACGCAAACGGTCGAAAGGATGCGGGGCGGCCACAGGGCGGCCCCCCATGCCCATACCAGGGGCACGAGCAG
The DNA here is from genome assembly GCA_050744045.1 of Acidimicrobiales bacterium. GTDB lineage: Bacteria > Actinomycetota > Acidimicrobiia > Acidimicrobiales > Palsa-688 > JBOGGK01. The sequence goes on from JBOGGK010000308.1 coordinate 2,215, forward strand.
CAACGGGTAGCCCGGCAGGTAGTCGGCGACCACGGTGAGGCCGCTCGGCATCGTGGAGGTGAGCCCTCCGCCACCGGCCAGTACGTGGGCCGCCATCAAGTAGTTGGCGTCGTCGTCGAACGAACCCACGTGATAGGCGGGCGCCACCACGGCGACGTGGGCGAGCTGGAGGGCGAGCGGGAGCAGCCAGCCGAGAGCCCACCACCGCCTCGACCCGGAGGCGCCGCCCCCGAGAGGCAGAGCGAGCTCGTGCCTTACCGGGCTGGCTTTGGCCCCGGGCTTCGGGGCGATGGCGCTCCTAAGCAATGGCGCTCCTAAGCAATGGCGCCGGCTAGTCTTGGCCCCATAGCTCTACAAAGCCCTCTCTCGTCGTCCGCGTCCGCCCCACCCGAAGCGGGGGCCAATATGCTTGCCCCGGTGGCGTACCCAGGGGCGAACACGTTCGAAGATCCTAGTGACGGCCTCGGGCCGCGGCCCGGCGGCCCTGCGCCCGTACCCGCCCGCAAGGTCCACCCCCTGCACTGGCTGCTCGACGGGCACTGGTTGGGTCGCTGGCGCACGCCATTACTGCTCAAGCTGTGGCGCTACGGGGCAGGCTCCGTCTTCGCCTTCGTCACCAGCGCGGTGGTCCTGTCGGTCTGCTTCAGCTGGATAGGCCTCGGGGCGTTCACCTCGAGCACGATCGCCTTTTTTGCCGGCGCCATCCCCAACTGGATCCTGAACCGGCGCTGGGCATGGCAGAAAAAGGACCGTAAGGGCGTGGGCCGGGAGACGACCCTCTACGCCTTCGTTTCCGCGGTGAGCTGGCTCGCCTCGTCGGGCGTCACGAAAATAACCGCCGAGGCCGCCAACCACACCAACCCGACGGCGCGGGACCTATTGGTGACGGCGTCCTACATGTTCTCGATAGTGGTGCTGACCGGGCTCAAGTACGTCGCCTACGACCGCTTGGTGTTCGTGGACCGCTCCCGCCACCAGGTGCGGAGCACGACCGAGCAAAACCGCATCCCGTAGACGAGGTTCCCGCCCTTTTTGGTCTTCCCGGACCGGCGCGCCTTCATGGCGATGGGCACCTCTTTGACCCGGTAACCGGCCATAGCCGTGCCGATCAACAGCTCCGAAGCCTGGTACTGGGGCTGGTCCAGCACGACCGAGGCGGTCACCTCTGCCCGGAGGGCCCGTAAGCCGCACGACGGGTCGGTCACCCTGCGCCTCACCAGGACGCTGATCAGGGCCGCGAAGACGACAACCCCCAGGTTGCGCACTGTGTCCTTGCTCGTGGTCGAGCCGAGCCGGCGAGAACCCGACACGAAGTCGGCTTCGCCCCCGACGAGGGGGGCCAGCACCCTCTCCATGTCCCCGCTTTGGTACTGACCATCGGCGTCGGTGGTCAGGATGTAGCGGGCACCCCGGAGGCGCGCCAGGTGGTAACCGAGGCGGAGGGCAGCGCCCTGGCCCCGGTTGGCCGGAACGTCGGAGACCAGGGCCCCCGCCTCCTCGGCCACCTCGGCGGTGCGGTCGGTGGACCCGTCCACCACGACCACCGCCTCGGTGGCGAGCCCGCACAACTGGGCCGGGAGCGCCTTCACGACGCTGGCGACGCTCGCCTCTTCGTTATAAGCGGCGATGACGACCGCCACCGGTGCCGGGGTGCGGCCGGCGTACCTGGCGACGAAGTCAGCCGCCTGCGCACGGTCGAGGGCGCTCAGCCCCGCCTCGCCCCGCCTGTCCCCGGTGGGAGCCAAGGCCGTGCCCGCGCCTGGCGCCCCCGACGGGGAGCCCGTGGACGGCGCCGCCGTCCCGACAACGGCCGGCCTTCCTCCCGGGCCCCCGGTGCCAGTCACCTGGGCCATTATTTCCCCTGCCATTCCTTCACCACTTCGGCCACGCCCTCCTCCAGGCTCACCAACGGCGCCCAGCCCAGGCTGCGGGCGCGGGAATTGTCGACCACGACCGCCGGCATCTCGCCCGCCTTGGCCGGCACGTGGCGGATGTCGAGCTTGCCGCCGAGGGCTCCCTCGACCAGTTCGATGACGTCGAGCACCGACACCGACTTACCGGACCCGATGACCACCGGCCCGCTCACCTCGGGGTTGATAAGCGAGAGGAGCACTGCCGAGACGACGTCCGCCACGTTCACGTAGTCGCGCACCTGGCGCCCGTCGCCGTACACGGCGAAAGCCTTGCCGCTGGCGGCGGCCCGCATGAGCCGGGGCACGATACTGTCCTTCTCCGACATGCCCGGTCCATAGACGTTCGTGAAGCGCAGGGCCACACCCCTCACCCCGTAGGCGGCGCTATAGCAGGAAAGCAACATCTCGCCGGCCGCCTTGGTGGCCCCGTAAGGGGTGAGCGGGGCGAGGGGGACGGCCTCGTGCAGCATCCCCGACGCGCCCGCCCCCACTACGGCATTGGTCGAGGCGAGGACGAAACCGCCCACCCCGCTCCGGCGGCACGCCTCCAGCAATGCCCCTGTCGCCATGACGTTGTTGTCGAAGGTGCCCCCGGGATCTTCGAGCGACCGTAGGACCTGGGTCTGCGCCGCCAGATGGACGACCGAAGCCGTGCCCGCCTCGACGGCCGCCTCCACTGTGGCCGCCTCGCGCAGGTCGCCCTCCAACACGCTGACGGGGTGGTCGCCCCCGGGGTGGCAGCGGAACGCCGGCGCCGGTCGTCGGTCGACCGACACCACCTCGGCCCCCGAGGCGCACAGGGCGGCGACCACGTGGCCGCCGATGAACCCCGAGCCCCCGGTGACGACGACCTTATGGCCCTCCAGTTGGTCGGCGACCTCGGAGTCGATGGGGGCCGGCCGGGCTTCGCTAGGCATCGCACCAACCTATACGGTCCGCTCGGGCCGCCCCGGGCAACCACTCGCCCCGCCCCCGGCAACCGCGATCCCCCTCGCCGGCGATCCGAGCGTAACCTGGGTCGTGGAACGCGAGGAGGCTAACGTGCCCAAAGTCACCTCCACCACCAAGGCGGCGCTCGCAGGGGTCGTCCTGACAGGCGCTCTCGCCTCCACTGCCTTCACGGGCATCGCCGGTGCGGGGGCGATAACGCCAGTGCATATCCACCGGCGCTGCTCTGTCCCGGCCAAGCCTGGCCCCGGCTACAACGCCTCGATCGGCAACGGGCAAAACGGCGCCATCATCTGCCTGCTCCAGGGCGAGAAACTGCTCGTCCGCCTGGCGGCGCCGGCCGGGACGGCGCGGCGCTGGCACCACGTGCACGTCTCCCCGCCCGGGGTATTGACCCGGGCGCCGTTCACCATGCCGGTACCGCCCAACGTGATGGCGCAGAACTTCCTGGCCGCTCGGCCGGGGACCGCCAGGCTGAGCTCGCAAAGGCCGGCCTGCGCGCCTCCCCGGCGGGGCGAGATGAGCTGTGGGGCGATCGCCTCCTGGAGCGCCACGGTCCTCGTCGTCCGGGCCCGCAAGACGGTGCTGCCCCCACCTTCGCCGCCGTGGGCACCACTGCTCGGCCGGGCGGCCCCGGCTAGCCCGTCCACTTGACGCCCGGGCTATCGTGGCGGGCATGGGCTCCGCCGTGCCGGCCGACGCACCCGGCGTCACGTCCCCCGCCGGCGTCACGTCCCCCGCCGGCGTCACGTCCCCAGCTGGTCCCACGTCCCCTGCGGGCCGCCGGGGGCCGGGGCTGCCCCGCACGCTTTCGTTCGACATCGGCGGCACCGGCCTCAAGGCCTCGGTGCTGTCCAAGCACGGCGAGCTGCTCCATACCCCGGTGCGGGTGCCGACCCCCTACCCATTGCGGCCCCAACAACTGGTGGCGGAGCTGGACAAGCTGACACCCGGCCTGCCCAGTTTCCAGCGGGTTTCGGCCGGCTTCCCCGGCATGGTCCG
>JBOGGK010000309.1:0-6016 GCA_050744045.1 Acidimicrobiales bacterium
ATCAACGGTAACCTCGACCCGACCAACCCCTGACGTGGTCGACCTGGGCGGGCCATCGGTGGCAGCGGTGGCAGCGGTGGCGGGGCCGAGCCTGCTGGAGCTGGACCGCGTCGCCAAGCACTTCGGCCGGGTGCCAGTAGCCGAAGGCCTCTGCCTCAGCGTCGGCGAGGACGAGTTGCTCGGAGTTGTCGGGCCCAACGGCGCCGGCAAGACGAGCCTGTTCAGCATCATCTCGGGTGACCTCGCCCCCGACTCCGGCAGGGTGATCTTCGCCGGGCAGGTGGTCAACGGGCTCGACGTCGCCTCGCGCTGCCGGCTCGGTATCGGGCGGACCTACCAGAACCCGCGACCTTTCGAGCGCATGACGGTGTTCGAGAACGTGCTGCTCGCTTCCCAGTCGGGGGCCGGCCTGCGCCGGAGGGCCGCCCACGAGCACACCTTCGGCGTGCTCACGGAAACAGGGCTCGCCCGGGAGGCCAACCGCCCCGCCGGCCAGCTCGGCCTCCTCTCCCGCAAGCGCCTCGAGCTGGCCCGCGCCCTGGCCACCTGCCCCCGCCTGCTCCTGCTCGACGAAGTGGCCGCCGGCCTCACCGACCCCGAAGTGGCCGAGCTGATATCGATCGTCCGGCAAGTGAGGACGAGCCCCGCCGGGGCTACGACCATGGCGGTCGTATGGGTCGAGCACGTGGTGAGGGCGCTGGCCGAGACGGTGGAGCGGCTGATCTGCCTTGATGGGGGCGCCGTCATCGCCGATGGCCGCCCGATGGAGGTCCTTTCCGACCCGATGGTGAAACAGGTCTACCTCGGCACCGACGAGATGGCAGGAGCGGGCGGGGCATGAGGGCGCCAGTAGGGGCGGGCGGGCCATGAGGGCGCCAGTAGGGGCGGGCGGGCCATGAGCGCCCTGCTCGAAGTGAGCGAGCTCAGCGTCTGCTACGGGCAGCTCGTGGCGCTCCAAGAGGTGAGCCTCGCCGTGGGGACGGGCGAGGTAGTCGGCATCATCGGCGCCAACGGCGCCGGCAAGTCGACGCTACTGCGGGCGGTTGCCGGCCTCGAAAAGCCGGCCCGGGGCACGGTCGTGCTCGACGGCCGGGACATAACTGGGCTGCCGCCCGAGAAACGGGTGGCGGCCGGGGTGGTCCTCGTCCCCGAGGGGCGCCACTTGTTCGCTTCCATCACCGTCGAGGAAAACCTCCTCACCGGCCGCTACCGCTCCCGGCCCGGCCCCTGGGACATGGCACTGGTCACCGAGCTGTTCCCCTGGATGGCCGAGCGCCGCCGCCAGCCCGCCTCGCAGCTGTCGGGAGGCGAGCAGCAAGCGGTCGCCATTGCCCGGGCGCTGCTTGCCAACCCCCGGGTGCTGCTACTGGACGAGCCGTCGCTCGGGCTCTCCCCGCTCGCTCTCCGGCGCATCTATTCCGTGCTCCCCGAGCTCGTCCGCTCGGGCCTGGGCGTATTGCTGGTCGAACAGGACGTCCGCCAGGCCCTGAGGGTCGCCTCGCGCTTGCAATGTCTGCTGGAGGGCCGCCAGAGCTTGGAGGGAACGCCGAGCGAGCTCGACGTCGAGCGCATCGAGGCCGCCTACTTCGGGATGGCGCAACGGGCGGGGAGGAGCGCGTGAGCTACGCCAACGCGATAGTCCAAGGGATATTGCTCGGCGGCCTGTTCGCGCTCTTCGCCTGCGGCCTCTCGCTCATGTTCGGGGTGATGGAGGTGATAAACCTGGCCCACGGCGACATCGCCGTGGCCGCCGCCTACCTGGCCGTCGTGCTCGTGCCCGCCACCCACATACCCGCTATATGGGTTTTCGTGCTCGTGGTGCCCGTTTTCATGGCGGGGGGTTACTTCGGCCAGCGCCTGCTGCTCCAGCGCAGCCTGCGCTCCGGCCCGGTCACGACCCTGCTGGTCACCTTCGGGCTCTCAGTGGTGCTGGAAAATTCCCTGCTCGAAGTGTTCTCGGCCAACAGCCAATCCCTTGACATCGGCTCGCTCGTGTCCGGCTCGGTCCAGGTCGGCCAGATCTTCCTGCCCTACCTGTCGCTTATCATCCTGGGGACGGCCCTGGTGGCGCTGAGCGCGATCCAGTTGTTCTTGGCCCGTACCCGCACCGGGCGGATGGTGAGGGCGGTGGCGGACGACCGGGAGGCGGCGCAACTGGTGGGGGCCAGCTGCGACCACATCTTCGGCGTGGCAACCGCCCTCGCGGCCGGCACCGTGGCCCTTGCCGGGCTCGCGCTCGCCATGTACACCTCGGTCGCCCCGAGCGCCGGGCCGTCGTACCTCCTCTATGGCTTTGCCGCCGTCGTGATCGGCGGCCTCGGCTCCCTCTGGGGGACGCTGCTGGGCGGGATGGTCCTCGGCTTGGCGACTACCCTCGGCTCGTTGGTCGACCCGGACCTCGGTTCTATGCTGCCCTACCTTGTCTTCCTGGCCGTGCTCGCCGTGAGGCCCCGAGGGCTCTTCCCGAAGAAAGCGCCGCTTTGACCGCGGGCACCGTCCCCGCGCCGCCGCTGGGCGCGGCCCCACCCCGGGTGCCCGTGGTAGTCACCCGCTCGCACGGCCCGGCCATGTGGGCGGGGGCGGCCACGGTGGGGGTGGCCGGAGTGGCGGTGCTGGCGATATTGCCGTTCATAGCCAGCCAGGGCTTCGTCACCGACCTGGTGAACCTGTTGATCCTCGTGTGCGTGGCGACCATGTGGAACGCGTTGGCCGGCTACGGCGGCCTGGTATCGGTAGGCCAGCAGCTGTACATCGGCGCCGGGGCCTACGCCGTGCTGTTCTGCGCCCAGCACGGGCTCGAGACCTTCGCCGCCGTCCCCGTGGCGCTGGCCTTTGCCGCCGTTTTGGCGGTTCCCGCTTCCTGGCTCGTGTTCAGGCTCTCAGGCGCATATTTCGCCATCGCCACCTGGGTGCTGGCGCAAGTGGCCATGCTGTTCGTCGAGCGTTTCGAGTCCCTCGGAGGCGGCACCGGAGCCCCGGTGCCGGGCTTGACCGGCTTCGGGCCACTGCAGCTGCTCAGGTTGACCTACTGGACGGACCTCGCCATCAGCGTGCTCGCGATCTTGTCGGTCTACGTGCTGCTGAGGAGCCGTCTGGGGCTGGTACTGACCGCCGTCCGCGACAACGAGGTGGGAGCGAGGAGCGTTGGCTCCCGGGTGACGGCGGCCAAGCGGCTCGTCTACGTGCTGTCGGCTGCGGGCTGCGCGGGGGCGGGGGCAGTGATCGCCATCAGCCAACTCGACGTGGAACCAGGCAACGTGTTCAACGTCCAGTGGACGGCCTACATGATCTTTGCCGTACTGATAGGCGGCCTCGGAACTATCGAAGGGCCCGTGATCGGCGCCATCGTGTTCTTCGTGCTCCAGCAGTCGCTGGCACAGTACAACGCCTGGTACCTGATAGTCCTGGGCGCCATTGCCATCGCCATGGCGCTGTGGGCGCAGCGGGGCCTGTGGGGCCTGTTCACGGCCAAGGTGCCGCTGCAGCTGTTCCCCGTGGGTTACTACGTCCACTTGCCAACGCCAACCCACCTGAGCCGATCGACGGAGGAGGGCCGCCCCGGTCGGCGCGGCGTCGGCCGCCTGGTGCTCGGCACGGCCCGTTACCAAAAGCGAAGGAGCCCACAATGACAACCGAACGCCAACTCCTGATCGCCGGCGAGCACGTCCCCGCGGCCAGCGGCAAGCGGGTGGCCGACCACGACCCCTATACCGGCGCCGTCGTAGCCACCATGGCCGCGGCCGGCCCCGAGGACGCCGCCCGAGCCGTCGACGCGGCGGCGGCGGCCGCCCCGGCGTGGTCGGCGATGGCGCCGAGCGAACGGCGCAAGTTGCTGCTGCGGGCCGCAGACCGGTTAGAGGAGCGCTCGGGAGAGGCGGCTGCCCTGATGACTTGGGAGACCGGTGCGATCGGGCCATGGGGGCAGTTCAACGTACAACTGGCCGCGGAGATGCTGCGCGAAGCCGCCTCTTTGGTAACCCGGCCCACGGGCGAGGTCCTGCCGACGTCCATGCCCGGGGCGGTCTCCCTGGCGCTGCGCCAGGCCGCTGGCGTAGTCGTCGCTTTCGCCCCGTGGAACGCGCCAGTCATCTTGGGTACGAGGTCTGTGGCTGCGCCTCTCGCCGCGGGCAACACCGTCGTCATGAAGCCGAGCGAGCATGCGCCGCTATCGGCCGGCCTTTTCCTAGCCGACGTCCTCTCCGAGGCCGGCCTGCCCCCTGGGGTGTGCAACGTCGTCACCACCGCCCCCGAGGACGCCCCCGCCGTGGCCGAGGCGCTCGTCTCCGACCCCCGGGTGCGTAGGGTGAGCTTCACCGGCTCCACCCGGGTGGGCCGCGCCATCGGGGAACTGGCCGCCCGGCACTTGACGCCGGCGGTGCTCGAGCTCGGGGGCAAGAACTCGCTCCTGGTCCTCGCCGACGCCGATCTCGATTACGCCGTAGCCGCCGTCGCTTTCGGCGCCTACATGAACTCGGGGCAGATCTGCATGTCGGCTGACCGCATCGTCGCCCACCGTTCGCTGGCCGGGGAACTGGCGGCCAGGTTGGCCGAAAAGGCGTCCAAGCTGCCTGCCGGCGACCCGCGCGACCCAGGTACCCTCATCGGGCCTCTCATCACCGCCGGCGCCGCCGAACGGGTAGCGGGCCTGGTCCAAGAAGCGGAGTCGCAAGGAGCCCGAACGCTCGCGGGAGGCGGCCGGCCCGACGGCGCTCTTTACCCAGCTTCGGTCCTCGCCAGCGTGTCGCCGGCCATGCGGATCGAAAAAGAGGAGATATTCGGGCCAGTCTGTACCATCATCAGCGTAGAGGACGAGGACGAAGCGGTAGCTGTGGCCAACACCACCACCTACGGGCTGACCGCCGGTGTCCTTACCGAGGACGTCGGGCGGGGGTTCGACGTCGCCAGGCGCCTACGTACCGGGATCGTCCACGTGAACGACCAACCGGTGGACGACGAGCCTCAGGCCCCCTTCGGCGGGATAGGGGACTCCGGCTACGGGCGCTTCGGGGGGCACGCCGGGCTGGAGGCGTTCATGGACCTACGCTGGGTCACGCTCCAGCACGGGCACCGCCCGTTCCCGTTCTAGGGCAACGAGGCTTGCTGAGCGATGGCATTGACGAGACCCACTGCCGAGACGGCGGGACCGGCGGGACCGAACAGCACCGGCGGGTTCACCTCCGACGAGATGATGACGGTGGCCGCCTCCCGGGCGCTGCGCAACGGTTCGGTCTGCTTCGTTGGCATCGGACTGCCGAGCAGCGCCGCCAACCTGGCGCGCGCCACCCATGCACCTGAGCTCGTGCTCATTTACGAGTCCGGCACGATCGGGGCCAAACCGAGCCGTCTCCCGCTTTCCATAGGCGACGCCGAACTGGCCGAAACCGCTGACACCGTCGTGCCGGTCCCCGAGATCTTCAATTACTGGCTGCAGGCGGGCCGTATCGACGTCGGCTTCCTCTCCGCTGCCCAGATCGACCGCTTCGCCAACCTCAACAGCACGGTGATCGGGCCCTATGAGCGCCCCCGGGTGCGCCTGCCGGGAGCGGGCGGGGCGCCCGAGATCGCCGCCTCGTGCCGCGAAGTGATAATCGTCATCCGCCAGGCCCCAAGGACTTTCGTAGACAAGCTGGACTTCGTCACCTCCGCCGGTTACCTGGGCGGCCCCGGCGAGCGCCAGCGCTGCGGGCTCATGGGCGGGGGGCCGAGCCTGGTCATCACTGACCTCGGGCTGCTCTGCCCCCACCCTGGCAGCCTCTGGCTGGAACTGACCCACCTGCACCCCGGAGTTAGCCTGGACCAGGCTCGTGCCGCGACCGGGTGGCCGCTCGCCGTCTCGCCCGACCTGGCCCGCACCGAGCCACCGACCGAGGAGGAACTGCAAGTGCTGAGGAAGCTGAACGCAACTCTGGGCGAGGATGAGCAGCGGTGACGGCGCTGGACGAGCCGGCGGGCAGGAGGGGCGAGCGGGGCGGGGGCGACCAGCGGGGCGGGGGCGACCAGCGGGGCGGGGGCGACC
>JBOGGK010000310.1:0-7368 GCA_050744045.1 Acidimicrobiales bacterium
GGTCAAGGGCGGAACGGGCGGCTGCCACCGCCTCGCCGTCCCGGTCGAGGCCCACGACCCGGAGCTGAGGTGCCGCCCTCAGCAGGCCCCGGGCGTGCCCGCCGCCGCCGGCCGTGGCATCGAGGACAACGCCCTCAGGCACGGGCCGGAACAGGTCGATGACTTCTTCGAGCATCACCGGCCGGTGCACGAAGCCGCCGGCGTCACCCGGCTCCCCGGCGCCGGGGGTCGCAGCGGCCTTAGGCTCGGGTCGAAGTTCGTTGCGAGGGCTCATACGCAGCCCCTCGACCAGCGCTGCCCCGGGATTTCTCCCCGGGTACATAGGGCTGGGCGGATGGAGAAGGGGACCCCCGGCCTGCTGGCCAAGGGGCTGCGTATAAGCCTGTGCGCCTCCGGTGCGGGAAGCTCCGATACGCGAAGCTCCGGTGGGAGGAGTTACGGCCGGGCCGAACGTGGCCGGGCCGAACGTGGCCGGGGCGGCCAGGGCCGGGGCGAACGTGGCCGGGGCGGCCGGGGCCGTCACTTTTGGGCTCCGGAGGCCTGCGCCTGAGGAGAACCTACCGGTTGGGCGACACCAGTGCCGGCGGCTGTGCCGGGGGGCCCTGAGCCGGCCAGCAATTGCTCGCCCAGCAATGGTTCGCCGAGGAACAGCGGGCTCGTGCCGTCGGCAAGGCTCTCCAGGCTGGGCTGCATCTGCTGCTTCCACAGCTCCGCCCGCCAGAGCTCGATGCGGTTGAGGGCACCGACAACCGTAACGGGACGTTCGGGCTCCAAGCCGGCGTAATCCCGCAAGTTAGGGGGTATTGTAAGGCGCCACTGCCCGTCGAGCTCCACTTCAGCGGACATGGCGCTCAGCGCCCGGGCCAGGTTGCGGCCGACGAGCCCGCGGCCCTCCATGGCTTCGGCCCGGGCGAGGTGACGGTCGAACTGCTGGGGCGTCCACACGGCCAGGCACCTGTCGACATAGCACGACACGAGAACGCGTTTGGACTCGAAGTGGATGCGCAAGCGGGCAGGGAGGATGAGCCGGCCCTTGCCGTCGAGCGAGTACTCGAAGCTGCCATGGAACCGCTCCACCTGCTGTCACTCGCTCCCGTTCACGTCCGTTCGCGTCCGCAAGCCCGTTGCACCGTCAGAGGCTCATTTCGGGCGGGGCAGCTCTCCCCCCTCCTCTACTTTGCTCCACGATACACCACGGCCCTCCACCTGGCAAGGATTCTGATGCCAGCCCGGGCCCTGGTGCGCCTGTCGCCGGCATCCGGTCACTGGAGCGGTGTTAGCTCCTGGCTATGGACCAGCAATCGCGCAGGGCTCTCGGCCGGTTGGCCGCAAGCCAACGTGGCTTGTTCTCGGCCGCTCAAGCGGCCCGGCTGGGTATCAGCCTTTCGCAGCTCTCCAGGGCTGCTGAGCACGGTCTCGTGCGCCGTGTGCGCCGCGGCGTCTACGCCATCTGCGGCACTCCACCCTCGCGGTGGGAAGCCATACTGGCGGCCGCCTTGGGGGCCGGGCCGGCCGCGGTAATCTCCCACTCCAGCGCGGCGGCGGTTCACAGGCTCTATATGGCTCCTGCTGGCGTACCCGAGATAACGATCTCCCTCTCCTTGCGTTGCCGGTTGCCCGGAGTGGTGGTCCACCGTTCGTCCCCGCTGCCGCTGGCCGACCTGACCGCCCGCTACGGGGTCAACGTCACGTCGCCGGAACGGACCATCGTCGACATGGCTGGGCGGGTGCCGCCCACTTTCCTCGAACGCATGGTGGACGAAGGCCTGGTGGACGGGCGTTTGAGCGTGGCACGGCTGGCGTCGTGCCTCGAGCGGGCGGTGCCCAACAAACCTGGGCGGAGCGCACTCGAACGGCTGATGTCGCTCCGCAACGAGTTGCCGGCGGCAGACAGCGTGCTCGAGTTGCGGGTGTACCGGGCCCTACGGGCACTGGCACCCTACCGGCCTCACTTCCGGGTCACTATCGGCAAGGCCACCTTTGTCCTCGACGCCGCTTGGCCGGAACATCGAGTCGCGGCGGAGATCGTCGGGCGGAGGCACCGGGTCGCTTCGCGCTCTGCTTTCGACCGGGAGCGGCGCAAGCTCAACGCCCTCATGGCCGCCCGCTGGCAGATAGCCCACTTGACTGCGGCGATGCGGGACGACGAGATGCTCGCCGCGGTAGGTGCCCTTCTTCGGGGGGGCTGACGAGCTCGGCCGGCGGGGGCGGCCGGCGGGGGCGGCCGGCGGGGGCGGCCGGTGGGGGCGGGGGGTGGCCTACGACTGTTTGAGGTGGACGGAGCTAGCGGCGTTGTGGTCGATTGCTTGCAGTTTTCGACAGTAATCGACCAAAGCGGCGCCGGCCCCAGTTAGAAATCGTCCAAAGCCCCAGGACGATTTCTGACACCGCCTGGCTGCCGGGGCCGGACCGGGGCCGGACCAGTGAGGACCGTCTCAGCGGGGCCCGCGGGTCAGCGGGGGCCGAGGGGGCCGAGGGGGCCAACGGGAGCGAGGGGGTCGAGGATGGGGTCGATCGCCCTGACGATCCGTTCCTCGCTCACCGGGACCTTGGTCCTGAGGGACTGGGCGAAGAAGCTGACGCGCAGTTCCTCGACCATCCAGCGCAGCTCCCCGAGGTCGCGCTCCCCGCCGGCGCCCAGCCGCGCCTCCTGCGCTGCTGCCAGCGCCCTCTCTACCCGGCCCTGGACGGCCCGCGCCCTCTCGGCCAGGGCGAGGTCGCGCCGTGGAGCGGTCGGCAGCTTGTCCAGCCGCCGTTCGAGGGCGGCGAGGTAACGCTCTATGTCGGCCAGGCGACGGGGGCCGGCCCGGCTCACGAACCGGCCGCCGACCAGGAAGTCCAGTTCTGCCGACACGTCAGCGAGCACGGCCCGCAACACGGGCTCCTCGGCCCTGGATGGTCCCGACGAGAGCTCTTCAGCGCGCCGCGCAACGTCTTGGGCCTTGGAAATGATACGCGCCGTGGTTGCCATGGCCTTCCTCGCCTCAGGCTCGGCGTCGCGGCGCACGGCCGAGGCCAGGGAGGCGAAGCCTCCTTCGTCCCAGGCGGGCCCGCCGTTGGCGGCAACCGCCTGGTCGATGGCCGCGGCCAGCACGTCGTCGGCCACCTCCCGGGGCGAACGGTAAGAAGGCCACCGTCGCCCGCCCAACGCCAACCTGGTGCGGTTGTCGAGCATCCGCTCCAGGCTGCCTACGATCTGGCGCCGGGCGGGCAGGTTCAACAGCAGCAGGCGGCGTGTGCCGGCGAGCATGGCCAGGCAGGCCGAAGCTTCGTCCGGGAAGACCGCCACGCCAACTGCATCGCCCTCGTCGACCACGGCCGGGTAGCCCCGCAGCTGGTAACCCTGCCACCAGTGCTCGAAGACATGCGGCAACTGGCCAAACTCCCAGCGCGCCGCCCGCCGCCCAGGAGGGCCCCACTCCACGGAGGGCGAGGTTGCCGCTGCCTGCAAAGCCTGGTCCAACCGGGGGCGGGCCTGCTCCCACAGGGCCGTTATTTCCCTGCCGCGGGCCAGGACCTCGCCCCCCTCGCCCAGCACTCGGAAGCTGGGCCGCAGGTAGGACGGGACCTTGGCCCAATCGAAGTCCGCCGCCAGCAAGCGCGCCCCCGCCTCCTCGCTCATGACCCGGGCGAGGAGGGGGAGCAACGGCCCGTCCGATGGACCGAACTTGGCGACGAAGCTGCGGGCGTGCTCAGCCACGGGCAACAGGCGGCGACGGAGGTCCTTCGGCAGGGACCGTAACAAAGCGATGACCAGTTCCTCACGCAAACCAGGCACCTGCCACTCCAGACCTTCGCCAGCCAGTCGCCCGAGCTCGCTGAGAGGCACCTCCACGACCACCCCGTCTTCGTCGCTGCCGGGCTCCCAGTTGTAGCGGAGGGCGAGCTCGAGGGCGTCCTGTGAGCTCCACGCGTCCGGGAACCCGGCGGTGTCGACGCCCGCTGGAGCCGGGCCACTCAACTGGTCAGGCGTCGCCTCGAGCAGGTCCGGGGCGCAAGGGCGCCGGCGGCACCACCACGAGCCGAAGGAACTGGCCGACGTCACCTCGGCACCGACGCGTGCGTCGTAGAACTCGAACAGTGCCTCGTCCCCGACCATCAGGTCGGGCCGCCGGGCCCGCTGCAAAAGCGCCCGAAGACGTTGCAGCATTTCCAGGTTGCGGGTGACGAGCTCGGGGGCCTCCTCCCAGTCGCCCTCCACAAGCGCTTGGCGGATGAACCTCTCTCGGGCCGCGCCACGGTCGAGGCGCGCCAGCCCCACCCGCCTACCGGCCACGACGGGCAGCCCGTAGAGCGTCGCCCGGGCGATGACGAACGCCTCCGCCCGGCCAGAGTCCCACTCGGGGCCGCCGTAGGACCACGCCAGCAGGTGGGCGGCCGAGGATTCCACCCACTGGGGCCGCGCCGGGGCGGCGACGCGGGCCCACAGCCGGCCCGTCTCCACCAGTTCGGCCGCCATCACCCACCGTGGCGGGCTCTTGGCCAGCACCGACCCCGGCCACAGGGCGAAACGGGCCCCTCGGGGGCCGGCGAAGTCCGCCCGGTCGCCTTCCCGGACGCCGACCTGGGTGACCAAGCCGGAGAGCAAGGCCTGATGGACACGGGCGCGGCGTTGACCGGGCCGAGCGGCGCCCCTGCCGTCCCCGGCGTCCCTGCCACCCCCGGCGTCCCTGCCACCCCCGGCAGGTAAGCCGACCTGGCGGCTGAGGTCGACGAGTTGGGCGTGCACATCCTGCCATTCCCGTGCCCGTTGGTAGGAGATCAGTTCCCGCCGGCACATGCGCCGGAACTGCCCCGAGCTCAGTTCCCTCTGGCGCTCCTCCAGGTAGTCCCAGAGCGCCAACCAGGAGATGAAATCAGAGCTCTCGTCGTCGAAACGGGAATGCAAGGCGGTGGCGGCATCCTTTTTTCCCGCCGGCCGTTCTCTCGGGTCCTGGACGGAAAGCGCCGCCGTTATCACAAGGATCTCTTCGAGGCAACCCAGCCGCCCCGCCTCCAGGACCATGCGCCCGAGCCGGGGGTCGAGCGGGAGGCGGGCGAGCTTGCGGCCGGTCTCGGTCAAGCGCCGGCCGGCAGCCAGGTCCGGCCGGGCGCCGGCGCCACCGCGACCAGCGATGAAGCCGGCCGGCCCGGTGCACAACGCCCCAAGTTCATTGAGCAAAGCGACACCGTCTTGTATGTTGCGCCGGTCGGGAGGGTCGATGAAGGGGAAGTCCCCGACTTCGCCGAGGCCGATGGCTGCCATCTGCAGCACCACCGATGCGAGGTTCGTGCGCAAGATCTCCGGTTCGCTGAAGGGCCGGCGGCTGGCGAAGTCTTGTCCCGAGTAGAGCCTGATGCAGACGCCGGGGCCCAAGCGGCCGCAGCGGCCCGCCCGCTGGTTGGCCGAAGCCTGCGACACCGGTTCGATCGGCAACCGCTGGACCTTGGTGCGGCGGCTGTAGCGGGAAATGCGGGCGGTCCCGGTATCGACGACGAAGCGGATGCCGGGCACCGTCAGCGAAGTTTCGGCCACGTTCGTGGCGAGCACCACCCGGCGGCCGGTGTGGGCCTCGAAGATCCGGTGCTGTTCGGCGGAGGACAGCCGGGCAAAAAGCAGGAGCACGTCGAGCTGGCGCAGCGCTCGAGCCTCGGACTTGGAGATGGCGTCGGCAGTGTCACGGATCTCCCTTTCGCCCGGGAGGAAAACGAGTATGTCCCCCTCGCCCTCCTCGCATAGTTCGGCGACCGCGTCGCAGACGGCTTGCACCTCGTCCACGGCCTCTTCCCCGGCCGGTTCGCCGGCCTCGTCGCTGGCGCCGGCGCCAACCCCGGCGACCTGGGCGGGACCATCAGGGCGCCGCGCCGCTCGTGCCGAGGGCTGGCCTTCGCCGGCAAGTTCCCCCTCTGCGTCTTCCTGCGGCGAGCCCCCCACCAGCGGGCGGTACCGGATTTCGACCGGCCAGGCCCGGCCCGAGACCTCGATCACCGGGGCGTCCCAGAAGTGCCGGGAAAACCGTTCGGTGTCGATGGTCGCCGAGGTGATCACCACCTCGAGGTCAGGCCTCGAGGGAAGGAGCCTCTTCAGGTAACCGAGGATGAAATCGATGTTCAGGCTGCGCTCGTGGGCTTCGTCGACGATGAGCGTGTCGTAGGCCAGGAGACGGGGATCGCGGTGCAGTTCGGAAAGCAGGACGCCGTCTGTCATCACCTTTACGAGGGTCCCGGCGCTCACCCTGTCGGTGAAGCGCACCTTGTAGCCCACCACGTCGCCCAGATCCGTGCCCAGCTCCTCGGCTACGCGCTCGCCGATGCTGCGCGCCGCGATCCGCCGGGGTTGGGTGTGCCCGATGACGCCGGCCGTCCCCCGGCCTGCTTCGAGGCACATCTTGGGCAACTGGGTGCTCTTGCCCGAGCCTGTCTCCCCGGCGACGACGACGACCGAGTGCGCCTTCAATGCGGCGAGGATCTCTTCCTTGCGCCTGGTGATGGGCAGTTCGCCGGGATAGGTGAGGGGTACAGCCAGGCGGGCCCGCGCCGCGCTCCGGGCGGATGCCAGCTCCGCCGCCCGGGCGACCCTTCGCGCCGGTGCGGCCGGGCCGCCCCGGGACACCGGGCGCCGCCCATCCTTGCCTGGTAGCGGCTTCGGCACAGGACCAGCTTGGCCGGTGAGGATGGCGAAGTCGGTTCAGGGTATGCCGGCCCACTCACAGGTTCCCCGCTAACTTTGGGCCTTCCCCAGTACCCGGCGCACCCCCCGAGCGATCTCGAGATCCTCGCGCGCCTCCACCAGGAAAGTTCGTGCCCGGGCGCCAGCCCCGCTCAGCTCCTGGTCGGGGCGGGCCGTCTCGTTGGTGGCCCTGTCCAGGTCGATACCGAGGAAGGCCAAACCTACCGCCGCCCGCCAGCGCAGCGGGGCCGAGTGTTCCCCTACCCCACCGGTGAAGGCGAGGGCGTCAAGGCCGCCGAGGGCGGCTGCCATAGCCGCGATGCCGGCCCGCAAGCGGTGGAGGTACACCCCGACGGCCAGAGCCGCGTCGCTCTGCCCGGCCGCCTCGGCCCCGAGCACCTCGCGCATGTCGGCGGTGCCGGCCAGGCCCAACAGGCCGGAACGGTGCTCGAGGTTTGAAGCAAGTTCCGCCGGCGCCATGCCGGCGTGCTCTTCGAGCCACAAGAGCAGGCCCGGGTCGACCGAACCGGAACGGGTGGCCATGACCAAGCCCTCCAGCGGGGTGAAACCCATCGTCGTGTCCACCGAGACGCCTCCCCGCACCGCGGCCAGGGAAGCGCCGGCACCCAAGTGGCAGGTGACGACTCGCAGGGGGCCGGGGGCGAGGAAGACTGGAGGTGTGGAGGCGGCGGGAGTGGCGGGGACGCCCGGGGCGGGTA